>NZ_ATDO01000087.1:0-25117 GCF_000445085.1 Sphingobium sp. HDIP04
GAAGTATCTCAATAACGTGATCGAGGCCGATCACGGAAAGCTCAAGATACTGATCAAGCCGGTGCGCGGTTTCAAATCGATCCCCACGGCCTATGCCACGATCAAGGGATTCGAAGTCATGCGAGCCCTGCGCAAAGGACAGGCTCGCCCCTGGTGCCTGCAGCCCGGCATCAGGGGCGAGGTGCGCCTTGTGGAGAGAGCTTTTGGCATTGGGCCCTCGGCGCTGACGGAGGCCATGGGCATGCTCAACCACCATTTCGCAGCAGCCGCCTGATCGGCGCAGAGCGACAGCCTACCTCTGACTGCCGCCAATCTTTGCAACAGAGCCATCGGCAGCATCTTCACCCGCGCGAAGAACGCCCAGGCGCGCAGCTATGCCACCACGTCAAAGAATGTGGCGCGGCTGATGCTGATCTTTCGCAGGACAATCGACGCATTGACCGATGCGGTCGATACCGGCGAAGATCCAATGGAGGCCCTGGACGCATCGGTCGGGTGGAACACCCTCCTGAAGGCGAGGCCAGAAGTGGCGACAATCGCGGAAACCGCCAACCTTGATCCGCTGACGGTGGCGGCCGACCGCTATGCGACGTTGCGCAAGTTCGCCCCCGACCTGCTTGAGGCGCTCCAGTTCAGGGCCGGAAAGGGCAGTGCAAAAACGATCGCCGCCATCGAGATGCTGCGCGACCTCAACAGGTCGGGCAAACGCGATCTGCCTGCCGACGCTCCGATGCCCTTCCGCAAGGAATGGCGGAAAATCGTCGTGGGCGATGACGGCAAGATCAACCGGCGTCTCTGGGAAATCGCGACGATCGCGCATCTGCGCAACAAGCTGCGTTCCGGGGATGTCTGGGTGGAGCGATCGGCAGGATACCGCCGGTTCGACAGCTACCTGCTCAGCGAACCCCAGGCGAAGCCGATCGTGTCGGCTCTCGGTCTGCCACCCACAGCCGGCGAATGGCTCGAACAGCGGGGCCGCGAACTTGACTGGCGGCTTAAGAAATTTGCCCAGCGCCTGAAGCGCGACGCTCTGGAGGGTGTGCGATATCGCGACGACCGCCTCCAGATATCCCCCGTTCGCACGATCGCGACGCCCGACGCCGAAGCGCTGGCCGACCGGCTCGATGCCATGATGCCACGCATCCGCATCACCGAGCTACTGCATGAGGTGGCGCAGGAAACCGGCTTTCTTGCGGCGTTCACCAACCTGCGTACCGGCGAGCCGTGTCCCAATGAAAACGCGCTGCTCGCCACGATCCTCGCCGATGCGACCAATCTCGGCCTGTCGCGCATGGCGGCGGCGAGTCAGGGCGTCACGCGCGATCAGCTCCTCTGGACCCATGACGCCTATATCCGCGACGACAGCTACCGCGCGGCGCTGGCCCTCCTCATCAACGCGCACCACCGCCTGCCATTCTCACGAGTATGGGGCGACGGCACCACGTCCAGTTCCGATGGCCAGTTCTTCAGGGCCGCGAAGCGCGGCGCGTCGGGCGGCGATATCAACGCCCGCTATGGCGTCGATCATGGCTTCAGCTTCTACACCCATAATTCTGATCAGCGCGCGCCCTACCACGTCAAAGTGATCTCGGCCGCGACGCATGAGGCGCCCTATGTCCTCGACGGCCTCACCAGCCACGGCACCGATCTCAGGATCGTCGAGCATTACACCGACACCGGCGGGGCGACCGATCATGTCTTCGCCCTGTGCGCGATGCTGGGATTTCGCTTCTGCCCGCGCCTGCGCGACTTCCCCGACAGGCGGCTCGCGCCGATCGCGCCGGTCACGGCCTATCCGTCCATCACCCCGCTGTTGGGCAAGCGTATCCGCACCGACATCATCGGTGAGCAATGGGAAGACGTGCTGCGCCTCGTAGGGTCGATCAAGGCCGGCCATGTCGCGCCATCGGTCATGCTGCGAAAGCTCGCTGCCTACGAACGGCAGAACCAGCTCGATGTCGCGCTACAGGAAATCGGCAAGATCGAGCGGACGCTGTTCATGCTGGACTGGCTAGAAAATCCCGATCTGCGCCGGCGATGCCATGCCGGTCTCAACAACAGCGAGCAGCGCCATGCCCTGACGCAGGCGATCTACACATTCCGCCAGGGCCGCATCATCGACCGCAGCCACGAGGCGCAGCAATATCGGGCGTCCGGCCTCAATCTGCTCGTCGCCGCGATCGTCTATTGGAACACGATCTACATGGATGCCGCCGCCCAGCATCTACGATCAACATCGGTCGCGGTGCCTGATGATCTACTCGCCCATACGTCCCCAGTAGGTTGGGAGCATATTGCTTTCTCGGGCGATTTCCTCTGGGATCGAGCAGCCGCTTCCGCTGGCCGCAAGGCCCTCAATCTGCCGCCGGATAGCCGCGCCGCCTAAGCGTTCGCTGATTGTTCGCCCTTAGCGTTGCGTGTGGATGGCTCCCGCGTTGCGGTGCGATTTTCTGACGTTCTGACATGCCATATCGAGTGCAGTCGCGTGTCCGGCCTTTATGTGCAGCCTTTATACGGCTGCTGGCCTTGAAGGATTCCGCCAGCCCTGGCCTCCTCATCGTTTACGCGGACTCGAAGTCCTGTACGCTAAGCAGGTTTGCCGAAGCTCGGTGGATCGAATGGCTTGCCTTCAGTCGGTCTTCACACCTCAACCTTGTTTTGCCATCGCCTGCCAATCAGGCTGCGATCGCCAATTCCTTTCTTTCATACTCGACGCCGCGCGTCATCACCACCCATGCAATACGCGCCATCTTGTTGGCCAGAGCAACGGCCACGACCTTGGGCGGACGGCGATCAAGCAAGGCTTTGGCCCATTCAAAGCCTTTGACGCTGCCCGCCCGGACATGCCGCAGCACTGAAGTCGCACCGACGACCAGCAATTGTCGCAGGTAGCGATTGCCGCCCTTGGTAATCTTGCCCAGGCGGGTCTTGCCACCTGACGAGTTTTGCCGGGGCACGAGTCCAAGCCAGGCGGCGAAATGGCGGGCCGACCTGAAGCTCTGCGCGTTGGTCACCATCGACGCGAGCGCCGAGGCGGTGATCACACCAACGCCGGGGATGGTTTCAAGGATGTTGCTGACGTCGTTGCGATAATGCCAGCGGGTCAACTGCTTATCGATCCCGGTGAGCTTGTCCTGCAGTTCTTGAATGTGGCGCGCTAAGACGCCGAGTGTCTCGCGCGCCAGTTCCGGAAGATCGAGTTCGTCCCCTTTCGCAAGCCGATCGACCATGCGCACCACCTGCGCCACGCCGGTACCCGTCACAAGACCGAATTCGGCCAGATGGCTGCGCACGGCATTGAACATCATCGTCCGCTGCTTGATCAGCAGTGCCCGCGTTTTGTGCAGCACGCCGCCAGCCTGCTGGTCAACTGACTTGATTTCGACGAACCGCATTGTCGGCCGCGTCACCGCCTCGCAAATCGCTTCGGCATCGGCGGCATCGTTCTTCTGCCGCTTGACGTAAGGTTTCACGTAGATCGGCGGGATGAGTTTTACGTCGTGGCCCAGGTTCTGGAGCTGCCGACCCCAGTGATGCGCCGTTCCGCAGGCTTCGATCCCGATCAGAACCGGAGGCAATGCCGCGAAAAACTTCAACATCTGTCCGCGCTTCAATTGCCGGGTCACAACCACCTGACCCGCAGCGTCTACACCATGGACCTGGAACACCGACTTCGCGATATCCAGCCCAATCGTGACAATCTCACTCATCGTCCGTCTCCTCGCTCTTCAGCCGAGGCAGTCTGCCTCAGCCGGTGAGCGGGAGCCATCCACTCCATCGTTTAGCGTACCATCCACGCTATGCCCTCCTTTAGCGGCCGGGTGGGATCGAGAAGGGGGGGCACCCCCCTTCGGCGGCCGATCATTCTGCGGGGGCACCTTGGGCCGGTTTGCCGCTTTTTTCGACACCGGGTTATAACAACTAGGTTTAATATAAAGGTTATGAAGGGTTAAAAGCCGGTTAGCTTGACCGGAAAACGCGCGCAAGCCGTTGATACGCCAAGGAAAAGGCTCGAAGGGCCGCCCCTCAAGTGTCAATGGATAAGCCCCTCAAGGGTCAATAGTCTGCCCGTCAAGTGTCAAGGATCGCGCCCCTCATCTGTCAGCACCCCCGCCCCTCAAGTGTCAGTACGGCAAGGGCCTTGCCAACAGGCTTATCCACAACTTCTGTGGATAAAGCCAGCCCGATCAAGCACATAGGCCGCCTCGACGGCCTCCGGCGCGGCTCCAGCCGGCCGATTTCGAGGCCGGCCCCTCATCTGTCAGCATCGCGCCGGGGTGCGCTGCCCCCCAAGTGTCAAGAAACGCCCCTCAACTGTCACCAGCCGGCGTTTTGTCCCCAAACGATCCACAAGGCCGACCAGGCAGCGCCGGCCCTCTATGGCCCCGAGAAGGGGCCAGAAAGGGGTCGCCTCAGAAAACGGAAAATAAAGCACGCTAAGCCCTTACTTACCCAGATGTTTGACTGTTCGTGGCACTTTCACCATGGCAATTGCAATTGCCCAACTGAATCGCACCGGCTTCCGTGGAGGCTCAACTCCTGAGAGGATTGAGTCATGAACACTAAAGCTGCTCGTTTTAGCCCTGAGGTACGTGAACGTGCCGTACGTTTGGTGCAGGAGTGCCAAGCGGATTACGCATCACTGTGGGGTGCATGCGAATCGATTGCCCCCAAGATTGGCTGCTCTGTCAGTACCCTGCATGGATGGGTACAGCGCAAAGAAATAGATGCAGGCCAACGACCGGGTTTGACTACAGATGAACGTGAGCGGCTCAAGCAACTGGAGCGGGAGAACAAGGAGTTGCGGCGTGCCAATGACATACTCAAGGCTGCGAGCGCTTTTTTTGCGCAGGCGGAGCTGGACCGTCGCATCAAGAGCTGATTGACTTTGTAGACAAGTACCGTGATGCCTATGGGGTCGAGCCAATTTGCCGACTGCTGCAAATTGCCCCATCGGGCTACAGACGCAGGGTTCAACAAAGAAACTGCCCATGGCTGCGCTGCAAGCGCAGCCAATCAGACGAAGAGAGTTGCGGTCATATCCAACGTGTATGGCATGCAAACTGGCAAGTTTATGGGGTGATCAAAGTCTGGAAGCAAATGCATCGAGAGGGCTTGCCTATTGCCCGCTGCACGGTGCAGCGCCTGATGCGCAAGCTAGGGTTGGAGGGTGCGCGGCGTGGCAAGAAGGTGTGCACAACACGCCCAGATGTGGCAAGGCCATGCCCACTAGACCTCGTCAACCGCCAGTTCACAGCCCAACGTCCTAACCAGCTTTGGGTTGCAGACTTTACCTATGTATCGACATGGCAAGGTCAGATGTTTGCGGCCTTTGTGATTGATGTCTATGCCCGCCGGATTGTGGGTTGGCGAGTCAGCAGCCACATGCGCACTGACTTTGTTGTGGATGCATTGGAGCAAGCTCTCTACGCACGGCATCCTTCAAGCGATGAAAAGCTGATTCATCACTCCGACAGGGGGAGTCAGTACGTGTCCATTCGCTACACAGAGCGCTTGGAGGAAGCTGGCCTGATGCCTTCGGTGGGCAGCACCGGCGACTCCTATGACAACGCCCTGGCTGAAACTATCAACGGCTTGTACAAAACGGAGGTCTGGACCGGCCAGCCTTTCGTAGACACCTAGGAGCCATAATTCATGGCAACGACAGAGGTGTTTATGAGCAACAGGCAGTACACGGATGAGTTCAAGGCCGAAGCGGTCAAGCAGGTAACCGAACGTGGCTTCCGGGTGGCCGATGTGGCCCAGCGGCTCGGGGTCTCCACCCACAGCCTGTACGAGTGGCTGCGCAAGGCGAAGAGCGCTGCCAATGCCGACGGCGCGGAGGCGGCACTGCTGCCGACGGCGAAGGACTCGGCGGAGGTCCGGCGACTGAAGGCCGAGATCAAGCGTCTGACCGAGGAGCGCGACATCCTAAAAAATGTCCGCTGTCAAGGACTTTCGATTTGCATCGGACGGACGCAAACCCATATCTGACGCGGGTTTAGAGGGTATTCGGGTTCCGGGTAGCTACGGACCGCATCCATGTCAGGAGTTGCATGGGAGCCTGGGGATTGTGCTTCCCGGCGACCTGAGGCGCGCGCCAGCGCATAGACGCTGAGTGCGCGCACGGTCACCGTACCGCTGGAGCGAGCACGCCTCTGGCAGCCGTGGCCCGCAGCCGCCCAAGGGCAAACGGCGGCGCACACAGTACTCAGCGATCGAACTGCAGGAAACTCTCGACGTTCGCATTCAGCTCTTTCACAAGAGTCTGAGCATCATCGACGATGCGCTGTAGTGAAGCGCCGCCATCCATGTAGACCCTCATGGACACCAGTTGGAGCAGGCTAAGACCGATTCGGCGCAGATCGGCCAGCGTGCTTTCCGGCACAACAGACAGCCTGAAATAGGTCCAAGTGGCGATTTGCTGGCCGATGCCATAGGTTTCCTGCTGGGCTTTCTCGACACGCCCATCGAAGATCTCTTTGTTGGCACGGTCCCACATTTGGGTCAACTTGCGGGCAAGTTTGGCAATCGCCTCCAGGACTTTTCGCTGTGTCTCATCGCTGACCTCGATAGGATCGACCAGATCGCGCATCAACTCCGCAGCAGCGAAGCCTGCGGAGTTGCACACGTCGTTGAAGTTTTCCCCTTCGCCGAGGTAGTGCCGGAACTGTGCGACTTCATCGAGCTTCTCAGCTGTGGCTTCCAACCGTTCATTGACGTGGCTCTCAATGGCCCAGTCGGAGACGGACAGGTCGCGCAGCTTTGACGCATAGACCTCCGCATCTGCCGACCAATCTTCAATCCAGGGTTTCAGGCTTCGCATCTCGGAGTCCGTATCGCTCCAGCGTCGCACGTTGGCGAGCACGTCGGCCAGCGCAGACAGCTCCGGATGATTCTTGGGTCCTTCTGCGGCCTCCCCGGGCATGGAAGCTGTCAAGGCAGCGCGAACCTCTGAGGCCGTCGCCGGTCGGGAGACCGTGCCGTGCCGGATGTACGCGCGCGAATCCACGTAGTACAGAGGCTCTGAACCCTTCTCGACAGTGATGACGAGAACGCCGAGCCCATTTGCCGATGTCCAGCCGATCTGCGGGCGGACGGGGGGATCGATGATCTGGCAAACGCCCACGATCCTTCTGCCGAGATCATCTCGAACCGCTGGGTCATGTGCATTTTCGACTCCTGGAATCGAGCCGTCGTCTGCCACTCCAAGAAGGAGTCGGCCCCCGCTGCTGGAAGCGAAAGCCGCGATTTCCTTGGCAAGATCCCGCACCTGCTTTGGCAGCTCTCGCTTGAATTCCACAGTCTCGCTCTCACCGCCCTGAGCAAGCCGAGGAATATCTTCAGATAGCTGGGCGTCCGCCCACGGTTCGATGGTCATAGCGATATCATGCCCGCGCCTCGAAAGATCTCCACGAATTCCCGAGCTCCCTGCAGCAGCTGGCGCACGCCCACGTCGCGTGATTGCTTTGACTTTGAGTAATCGCTGGTGTGTGCACCATAAACGTATCAGCGCGCCTGCGGGCCTGCGGCAGTTTGACCGAACAGAAGCTTCTTGCCCTCCTCCGTCACCGCAGGACGCGATGCGAAAGGCTCGCCGCGCGCATAGGCCCTGATCGTCGCGGGACGATTGCGAATCGCATCAAACCACCGCCGCAGACTGGGGAACTCGTCGAGTTCCTGCTGCTGGCGCTTCCACGGCACCACCCAGGGGTAGGTCGCCATGTCCGCGATCGAATAGGTTTCACCTGCGAGATATTCCTGCACGGCCAGGCGTCGGTCGAGCACACCGTACAGGCGATTGGTCTCGTTGACGTAGCGCGTGATGGCATAGGGGATCTTCTCGGGCGCATAGATGCCAAAGTGATGGTTCTGACCGGCCATGGGGCCGAGTCCACCGACCTGCCAGAAGAGCCATTCCAGCACCGCCTTGCGCTCACGCAGGTCGGTCGGCATGAAGCGACCCGTTTTCTCCGCAAGATAGACCAGGATGGCGCCCGATTCAAAGACGGTCACGGGCTCCCCGCCGTCGACCGGCTGCATGTCGATGATCGCAGGCATCCGGTTGTTCGGCGAGAACGCGAGGAACTCAGGCTTGAACTGGTCGCCCGCACTGATGTCGACAGGATGAATGCGGTATTCGAGGCCAGCCTCCTCCAGAAACATCGTGACCTTGTGGCCATTGGGCGTGGGCCAATAGTAGAGGTCGATCATTTGCGACTCCGTCGTTGAGATGTGCCGGCGCCATCGAGCAGCGCCAATGCGGGCCGGACAAGCCCACGCAGCAATTCCGGTTCTGGCCGCGATCGCGCGAGGACGCGCAGCCCCATTAGCAAGCCGAGCAGCATCCGGGCGAGATCATCGGCCGGCAACGTGATGTTGATCGCGCCGGCATCTTGGCCGGCCTTGACGCAACGGTAGAAGAAGGCCTCCATGTCGCGCAAGACAGCGGCCAGTGCAGCCTGAAACTCCGCGTCGTGAGGTGCCAGCTCCAGTGCCGAGTTCACGATCAGGCATCCCTTGCGCTGGTCGTCGGCCAGCGACAATTCGATGATCTCATCGAAGAACGCACCGATGGCCGCACGAGGTGCCAACTGGGACTCGAAGCGCCGGACCCGATCGCAAAAGCCTCGCTCGACATAGTGTTCGAGCGCCTGCCGGTACAGCGTGCGTTTGTCGCCAAACGTGTTGTACAGACTGGGGCCGGCGATACCCATCGCGTCGGCCAGGTCCCGCACCGAGGTGGCTTCGTAGCCCCTCGACCAGAAGCATTGAATCGCGGCATCGAGGGCCACTGCTTCGTCAAACTCTCTGGGGCGCGCCATGATCGTTCCTGGATCGGTTCGTGGTTGGCTTCGTGAGTGGATGCGGTGCTTGATGCCGCGTCGTCACAATGCGCTGTGGTCCTTGACCGCCTCTTCCAGCGCGCTCTTGAGCGTCAGGAATCTCGCATCGACCGCTACCGGATCGTTACGGTTGAGCGCAATCATCTGGGCTCTCGCCTCCCCGCCCCGGATGACCTCGAAAGCGTTCGCCTCGATCCCGGCGACGATGGCATCGGCCACCGCAGAAGCAGGCTCGCGCGAAAACCCCAGTTCGGGACCAGCGCGATTCGACTTCATCATCGGCGTGTCCGTGCCTCCAGGATAGGCCGTCAACACATGAATGCCTTCGCCCTTGAGCTCGCGCCTGAGCGCCTCGCCAAAGCGAGCCAGACCTGCTTTCACCGCGGCATACGTTGCATAGAAGGGTGCGCCGACCAGGGCAATGCCGGAGGCGACATTCACCACCATGGCATCTCCGCTGGCCCGCAGAGCGGGGAGCGCCGCGCGGGTCAACAAGACTGGCGCGAGCAAGTCGACGATCACCATCTGCTCGATATCGGCTTCCGTGGTGTTCTCCAGCCGGCCAGCCCGCACGCCGCCGGCGTTGTTGACGAGGATGTCGAGTCCGCCCAGCGTCTGTATCGCCTGGTCCAGCGTGGCCGCGCGTCCCTCGGGACTTCCCACGTCAGCGCAGACGCCCGTCGCCGAGTCAAGGCTGCGCAGTGCATCGTCCAGGACGCTTCTGCGCCTTCCGGTGATGACCACCCTGGCGCCTCGCGCGATCAGCGCATGGGCCAGCGCGAGGCCGATCCCGCTCGATCCGCCCGTGACGAGGACCCGCTTGTTCTTCAGTTCCATTTCAAACTCCTTGCGCCGATGCAGGGGGATAGTTCGACGGGAAGAGCGCACGCTTGGTCTCCTCGTCGTTGATCGCCTTGAACGCATGGCTCTTGGCGAGCGCCCGGGCGCGAGCGACCGCCGGACGCGCATCCACGCCTGCGAACCACCGCTTCAGTTCGGGAAAGGGCCCCAGAGGATCCTCGGCGCCCTTGCGCACGCGGGAAGCGCGATCGAGCCAGCCCCAGGCGGAGATGTCGGCGATCGTGAAACCGCTGCCGACGATGAACTCGCGTCCGGACAGGTGATCGTTGAGAACCTGATAGTGCCGCTCCGCCTCGCGGCGGTAACGATTGGCCGCGTAGTCCAAGCCCTCGGGCGCGGCGAACTGGAAGTGCACCGCCTGCCCGGAGAACGGCCCCAATCCCGAGGCGATGAAGAGCAGCCAGGACAGCAACTCCGGCCGATCCTCGGACGTGCCCAGAAGCTGGCCGGTCTTTTCCGCCAGATAGATCAGGATGGCGGTCGAGTCGAAGACCCTGACTTCGTTGCCGCCCGGCCCCTCGGTATCGACGATGGCCGGTACCTTGCCGTTCGGATTGATCGCACGAAAGGCGGGCGCATGCTGCTCGCCCTTGCTTGTGTCGACCGGCAAGGCTTCGTAGGCCAGACCGGTCTCCTCCAGAAAGAGCGCGATCTTTGCGGGGTTGGGGGTCGGATGAAAGTAGAACCGGATCATGGTGTATGCCTCGTGGTTGCGGAAATCGATGGCTTCGCTGCTTTACGGGCAGGACGTGCTGCCAAGAGCACGCCGCCAACAACGACGGCAAGTGCAACGCACTCTCCACCAGACGGCAGCTCTCCAAGTACGGGAATGGCGGCCAGCGAAGCAACGACCGGAATCAGGGCGATGATGGCTGTGGCCGCAGATGGGCCCAGAAGCGCGACAGAGCGATTGAAGGAAACGATCGCAACGCCGCTCATCAGGACGCCCTGATAGACGGCCTGCAAGCCGATCTCGCTGGGTGAGGCCATGGCGAGGCGACTGAGCCCGCCAAAAATATAGATCGGCAGGAAGAGGATGGCCGACCAGAAGCAGATCAGGGCTGCGGCCTGCACAGGTGTCAGGGCGCTGCGCCGAAAAAGCAGCGTGTAGACGGCCCACATGGCAGCGGCAGTCATCAGGGCGATGAGGCCCATCGGGTTCATGCCACCGTGAGCGGAAACACCGCCTGCAACCATGAACACCAGTCCGATGATGATGGCGAGGTAGCCACACCAGCGCGCGCGGCCCTGTTTCTCTTTCAGGAAAATCCACGCGAAGGCGCCGGCGAATACCGGCATCAGGGTCGGCGCTATCGCTGCCGCGCGGCCGGCCGACGTGAGCTGCAGGCCGAGCGCGACCGCCAGGACGAAGGGCAACCCCCAAAGGCAGGCATAGACCAGCCCCTCACGCCATTCCTTGGCTGATAGGCGTCTCTTTCCCCGCAACAGCACTGGAAGAAGAATGACGGCACCGATGCCGAACCGCAGCGCGGTCACATCCCACAGGCGAAGTTCGCGCGTGACACTGAAGCGCGTCACGACGAACCAGCCCGCAAAGATCGTGACGCTGAGCCCGGCCCAGCAGAATCCGCGCAAGACGTTCCGGGATGATCTCTGAGGCCACGACGCGGCAGCCGGTCCGACTACCGCTTCTTGCACCAAGTCGACGGCCTGCGTCACGTAACCGCCTGCTCTTGCAGCGCCGCAAGAAGTCGCTGCGGGGCCAATCGCTGCCGGTAATCGACCTCGATGAAAGCCAGCGAGATCCTCTGGTTCGGCGTGATCACATAGGTGGCGGGAACGGGCAGCTCCCAACTGGCGTCCCCATTTATGCTCGGCAGCGCCTTGTTGCTGGAACTCAAGGCATCGCGCAGTTCCTGCGGCAATGGATAGACCAGCCCGAATTGGCGAGCCACGTCATTGCCCAGATCGCTCAGGACGTTAAACGTCAACGCCTCGCGCTCCGCGGTTGACAGTGATGCGTCCGGAAGCTGAGGTGAGATGGCCAGCATGCTTGCGCCAAAGGATGCCAACTCGGGCAGCAAGGCCTGGTAGGACCGCAGTTGGAGGTTGCAGTACGGACACCAGCCACCTCGATAGAAGGTCACCACCACAGGACCTTGCTTGAGAGCAGCGGACAGCGACACCGTGCCGCCTTGGGCGTCCGGCAACGAAAAGTCGGGGGCCCTGTCTCCCTCCTTCAGCGCAGCGTGCCTCGCAAAGGTCGATCGCAGTTCCTCGATCCTGGACTCATAGAGCGCGACCCGGCCGGCTGGAGCGGTGCGGGCGAACTCCTTTCGCAATTCTTGCAGTTGTCGATCAAGATCAATAACGGCCACTTGGATCTCCCTTCGAGCAAGGCAGTCGCGGCGGGGATCGCAGCGGACTCCCGTTATTTTATATCAGTCGATAAAAAATGGCTTGTGTCAAGCGTTTTGCCTGAATGCAGGTCGCATCAGGCATAGTCGTGACTGAAATTGCCGGACTCTTCATGCGCTTTTCAGGTGTCACTGCTTCGCGCGGCGCGCGATTTGCGCATGGTGGCAAGAAAGGGAAAGAGAGCAATCACCATCACACAGGCACCTGCATAGCCGCAGGCCAGCCGGTGCGCGATGGACCCCGCGCTGCTGCCTTCCAACAGTCCGTTGGTCACCGCTCCGGCCGTTGAGGTCAGTAGACAACCGAACAGGCTAAAGGGGACGATGTCCGCGCCTCGACGCCATTTTGCGGCCAGCCACTTCAATCTCTGCTCCCCCCGGCATTTCCATCCAGCAGCTCAAGGCCGGTCATGTCGCACAAAGCGTGCAGGCTCAAACCTTCGACGATGTCGCTTGCGGTCATGCCGTAGGGTGTGCGGGTGAAGGTGGCCAAGTCCGTGTAGACGCGACCGACACAGGCCAAGCCCGTGAGCGGATAAGTGCATGCCTTGACTAGTTTGCTCTGCCCCGACCGGGTCAGCAGATCCATCATCACCCACGTTTGCCTAGCGCCCGTAGCAAGGTCCATGGCGCCCCCCACGGCAGGGATGTCCTCCGGATTGCCGGTGTGCCAGTTCGCAAGGTCGCCGAATTGGCTGACCTGAAATGCGCCCAGCACGCAAATGTCGAGATGGCCGCCGCGCATCATGGCAAAGCTGTCTGCGTGGTGGAAGTAAGAGCCTCCAGCTAGAAGTGTGACTGGTTGCTTGCCAGCGTTTATGAGGTCGTAGTCTTCCTCGCCCGATTCTGGGGCTGGTCCCATGCCCAGTATGCCGTTCTCGCTGTGCAGCACGATACCAGCGCCCTCCGGCAGGTAGTTGGCAATCAGCGTGGGCATGCCGATGCCCAGGTTCACATAGGAATTGTCCGGAATGTCGCGGGCGATTAGGGACGCCAGTTCAGCCTTGTCACGGCTTCGGTAGTTCATTGCCTCATGCCCCCTTGAATCCGCCGGCGCCGGTGGCCGCGCGCGGCACCTGCACCAGTGACTTGACGAAGATGCCAGGCGTGACCACGGTCTCCGGGTCCATGTCACCAGCCGCCAGCACCTCATGGACCGAGGCGACGGTGCGCCGGGCCGCCGTCGCCATGATGGGACCGAAGTTCCTGGCGGCTTTCCGGTAGGTGAGGTTGCCCCAGGCGTCGCCGCGTTCGGCCTTGATGAGCGCCAGGTCCGCGTGGATGGGCAACTCCAGCACGTACATCCTTCCCGCGATCTCGCGCGTCTCTTTGCCCTGCGCGAGCTTCGTGCCGTAGCCCACCGGCGTGAAGAAGCCGCCTATGCCGGCGCCTGCGGCGCGTATGCGTTCGACTAGATTGCCTTGCGGCACCAGCTCCAGCTCGATGCGGCGCTGCCGGTACAGCGCATCGAAGATTTGGCTGTCGGCTTGCCGCGGGAAGCTGCAGATTATCTTGCGCACGCGGCCGGCCTTGAGCAGCGCGGCCAAGCCGCTGTCACCATTGCCAGCGTTGTTATTGACAACCACTAATTCCCTAGCACCGGTGGCGATCAGTCCTCCTATCAGTTCATTGGGGATGCCGGCGGTGCCGAAACCGCCGACCATCACGACCGATGCGTCGGCTACGGGGCCGATCGCCTCGGCCACCGTACTTGCGATCTTGCCGGCCATCAAGTACCTTGGTGCCGATTCAGAAAGGCGACGGCGCGCGTAAACGCCGATTCCGCGGCGCGCGGCGAGTAGCCGAAGGAGCGAACCGAGTTGAAAAAGCCGTGCCCGGCTCCCGCATACAGATGCAGCTCGTTGGTCTCGCTGCTCGAGAGCGCGCTTGTAAGGACATCGAGCACTGGAGGCGGTATGTGCGCGTCGTCGTCGCCAACGTGGACCTGCGTGGGACACTTTAGCGTAATCAGTTGTTCTTGGTAGTCGTTAACACGCACCGGATAAAAGGACACGCTCGCGAGGATGCCGCCTTGGGCCGCCAACAGTAACGCGTATTTGCCTCCTAGGCAAAAACCTAATACGCTAATTTCTCCGTTGCAGCGTGGATCAGCCGCCAGTGCATTGATGGCAGCGCGGCTGTCCGCCAGCGCCACAGAGTCGTCCATCTTTTGCCAGATGGCGATCGCGCGTTCGCGGTCCGCTTCCGTGTAGCCCAGCTCAACGCGCGACTCTACTTGGCTGAATAGGTCGGGTGCCAGCACCGCGAACCCTGCCTGCGAGAACTGGTCTGCCGCCAGGCGCATCGCGCCGTTGATGCCGAAAATCTCAGGCAGCAGCACGATGCCGGGCCGGGCCTGACCAGGCTGCGCAGTGATGTAGCCATCCATGGGGCCGTGCGAGGTGTCGATGGAATAATTGAAATTAGTCATGTCTTGCGGGTGTAGAAATTGATCTTGTCGTGGTCGGGCTGTACGCCCAGGCCGATGCCGCCCGGTACCACAACCTCAAAGTCGCGGTATCGTGTGGGCTCAGTGGCCAGGTCATCGGCCAGCAGGAGCGGGCCGATGAGTTCGCAGTCCCAGTCTAGCGCCGGCAGCGCGCTGAACAGTTGCAGGGCGGCGGCCGTGCCTAGGGAACTTTCCAGCGCCATACCGCCATAGATGGGAATGCCGGCGGCCTCGGCCACCGCAGCAGCCTTGTAGGCGCGACGAATGCCGCCGCCCTTGCCGATCTTCACTCCGTACAGTCCGGTGGCGCCCGACTTGAAGGAGGCGTATGCATCGTGGAAATCCCACAAACCTTCATCGGCCACCACCGCCATCCGTAGGCGCAACGACAGCGCCGCCATGCCGTCACGGTTCCAGTGAGGCAGCGGCTGCTCGACCATGGCGATGCCTGCGTCTTCGAACTGCGGCAGGTAGCGCGCGCATGTCGCTATATCCCAAGCTTGGTTCAGGTCGACCGTCACAACCGCGTGCGCAGCGATATCATGGATCGCCCGCGCAGTACGCATGACTCTACGAGATTCAGTCTCAGGACCTTCGAACCCCATCTTGATCTTGAACGTCTTATGGCGGCGCTCCTGCAGCATGCGGGCCGCATCGTCGATGTCTGCGGCCGCGTCGCCCGAGACCAATGCCCACAGCACGGGCATGGAACCGCGCACCTGGCCGCCGTAAAGCGCGCTGACGGGAATCCCCAGCAGGCGCCCCACGGCGTCGTGCACGGCCACGTCTACGGCCGCCTTGGCGAAGTGGTTGCCGGCCGCCGCCCGGTCCATGGTCTTGAGCACCTGCTCATGGGCGAACACGTTTACACCCCGCAGCGCCGGCGCCAAGTAGCGGTCGATCACACACTTGATTGTTTCGCAGGATTCGCCGCCCCAGAAGGCGGTGCCTGCGGGCGTGCCACCTTCTCCGTGTGCGACTGCGCCGCCCGAAGTGCGCAGCGTCAGGAACACTAGCGACTGCTGAGCATGCGAGGCATTGGAGTGATTGTGGGTCTTTTTCAGCGGGACATCGACGATGCGTGTTTCGATGGCCTCAATAGTTTCGTTCTGCGGCACGCGAGAATTCATCACAGGTAGGTAGAGTGGTCTGGGCGCAGGCCTGACCATGCATTGGTCAGCAACCTGCGGATGAGGCCTGCGTCTAGAGGGCGAGGGTTGGCATAGGGCTTGGACATGACCAGATCGGTAACCTTGTCGATGTCTGATTCCCGCATGCCGATGTCGCGCAGCGCAACCGGCACATCACAGCTGCTGGCGATATCGTGGATGCGTCCAGCAATGCCACCGCCGCCCATGGCGCGCTTGATGACATCCACAGCATCGCGCACACTGGGCGCGTTGTAGGCGATTGCGTGCGGCAGCACGATGGTGTGCGTCTCGGCGTGTGGCAGGTTAAGCGCGCCGCCGAGCGTGTGACACAGTTTGTGATGCAAGCCCATGGAGGTGGACGCAAGGCACATGGCGCTCATCCAGGAGCCGTACAGTGCCTGACCGCGCACTTCAGGATCGGCCGCGCCTGTGCGCAGCGCCGGCAGGCTGCGATATAGAGCGGCGATACCGGCTTCAGCCATCTGGGCGACCACCGGGTTGGTGTCGCTGGCATAAAGCGCCTCCACGGCATGTGCCATGGCATTAATGCCGCTGGCGACCGACATGGCCAGTGGCAGCGAGTAAGTCAGTTCGACGTCGTAGATGACGGTTTCGGGCAGGACCCTGGGGCTGCGCTGCGTCGTTTTTATGCCGCTTTCGGTCTGCCCGAGTATGGGCGTCATCTCCGAGCCTGCGTAGGTGGTGGGAATTACCAGTTGGGGCAGGTCAGTATGCAGCGCGATGGCCTTGGACAGGCCGATGGCCGAACCGCCCCCAATTGCGACGATTCCGTCCACGCCCAGCCTAGCAACCTCCGTCAGCGCTTCCTGCGTGAGCTCGGTGGGCGTGTGCATGGCCGCGCGCGTGAAAGCGCCGGCGCAAGCGCCGCCCAGCTGCTCGCGCAGGAGTTGCGCGTGGGCGGCCTGGGGCGCGCTGGCAACAACCATCGCTCGGCGGCAACCCAGCTTGTCCAGCTCGCTGCCCAATTCCGAGATAGTCCCGCGGCCAAAGCGCACGCGCGACGGGAGGCTTTGGTAGGTGAAGTTCAGCATGGTTGCAGCTTTCAGGCCACCGAGCTCGCGTAGAGCGGGCTGTCGTCCGTCGGGATGTTGAACTGACCGTCGAACACAGCCTTGATCCAGGGCTGAATGGTGACAAAGGCACGCAGTCCCGCCTTGGTGAAGGGGTCGTTGTCTACGAAGGCACGAGCTTCCTCCATGCTGGCGACTGAGATCACATAGCTGCCGCCCTTGACAGCCTTGCCGTCGTCGGTAAATGTCGCGCCGGCAGCCAGCACTTGGGAGGAGCGCGCCTCCATGTATTTGCGGTGCTCAGACACCACGGCCTGGCGCCTGGCGGCGGTGCCAGGCAGATCTTGGAAAAAAATCGCTACGTACATTAGACAGTCTCCTTCTTCTTGCGTGTCTTGCTGAGGGTGGATGTTTCTGCGGGCACATTGCCCGCCGTCGTGGATTCGGGGATCGACTCGGCCAGCACCTTGAGCAGGGCGCGCAGCGCGCCCATTTCGACTTCTCCCATGCTCTGGGCCCATTCGGCCTCGATCGCCAAGCCGATCTCTATCGCGCGCGACTGCATCTGCATGCCGCGGGCGGACAGGCGCACTAGCTTGGCCCGCCGGTCCGTCGCGCTCTGCGCGGCTTCCAGGTAGCCGGCTCCCAGCAGCGAATCGACCAAGAAGCCCATGCTTTGCTTGGCCATGCCAGCGCGCCGGGCCAGATCAGACACGGAGGCGCCGGCCAGCGGCAGGTGCCTGAACACAGCGCCATGCGCTTCACGAACGTCGGGATAGCTGACGGCCAGCGCCGTGTAGACGCGCGCTGCCAGTGCTTCGAACGGCGTGCGTAGCAAAGTGCCAAGCGTGCCGGCCAAGGCGCCCATGGTGGCATCTGGTTTGGCGGGCTTCCAGGGCGAATAGGTTTCGGTGGACTTTTTCATAATTTTCCGTGAATCAATATGGACATATTATCTGCCTAAAAGAAGTGATGTCAAGTTCATTATTCGGGTTATTACTGACGAAATACCAATTCACAAAGACAAAAAGACTGTCTAATATAGCCAGACATTCTGTCTAAAACTATGATCAAACTGCACACATGGACAACGCCCAACGGGCGAAAGGTATCGATCGCGCTGGAAGAGCTGGGGCTGGAGTACGAAGTCGTGCCGGTGGACCTGTCAAAGGACGAGCAGCTTTCACCCGCATTCCTGCAGCTCAATCCCAACAACAAGATTCCCGTGATCGAGGACAGTCAGGGCCCCGGCGGGCGGCCGCTGGTGCTGTTCGAGTCGGGCGCGATCCTGATCTACTTGGCGGAGAAGACTGGCAAGCTGCTCCCTGCCAGTGCCCAGGATCGCTACCTGGCACTGCAGTGGCTTATGTTCCAGATGGGTGGGGTCGGTCCCATGTTCGGCCAGACCCATCACTTCCGCCGCTTTGCATCGGGTGAAGCTTATCCTCTCAAGCGCTTCTCGAATGAGACGCATCGCCTCTACCGAGTGCTAGAGGGGCAGCTGCGGACCCACCGCTACCTGGCGGGCAGCGAATACGGCATTGCCGACATCGCCATCTATCCCTGGGTGGACCGCTTCGAACTGCACGACATCTCATGGGACAGTCTGCCCAGCGTTAAGCGCTGGTTCGACGAGGTGGGCGCACGGCCTGCCGTGCAGCGCGGCATGAGCATTCCCCACACCAGGAGGCCCGCATGAAAGTTCTCGGCCGGTTGAGTTCGCACAATGTGCAGAAGGTGATGTGGTGCGCAGCGGAACTCGGCATTGCCGTGGAGCGCACCGACGTAGGCGGCAAGTTTGGAGGCAACAAGGAAGACGCTTATCTGCGGCTCAATCCCAACGGCGTAGTGCCGACCCTGCTGGATGATGGCGTGGTTGTCTGGGAATCCAACACCATCCTGAGATATCTGTGCAATACGCATCCCACGAGCCTGTATCCCGCCGGTGCCGCGCAGAGATCTGAGGTCGAGCGCTGGATGGACTGGCAGCTGACAACCCTGGTGGCCGGCATGGTCCCGCTGTTCCAGTCGATCGTGCGCACACCTAAGGAGCAGCACCAGTCAGAGCTGATTGCGCGCCACCGGACCACGTCTGCGACCGCGATGCGGATCATTGAATCGGCTCTCGCGCAAAGGCAGTACCTGGCAGGCGATGAATTCACGCTGGCAGACATCTGCATTGGGCCTTCGGTGTACCGCTGGTTCGAGCTGCCTATCGAACGTGAGGACCTTCCTGCGCTCGCTCGCTGGTACGAGGCCGCCAGGGCCAGGCCGGCTTTCCGCGAACAAGTCATGGTGGGCCTCTCGTGAACTTGCGCCCAACTCACGTTCAACACTTCTGATCCCATCACATGAAAACTAATCGAATCCACCTGCTGCTGATCACCGCGTTCCTAGCCTCGGCGCAACTCGCAGCCGCGCAAACCTATCCGGACAAGCCGGTGCGCATCATCGTGCCCTTCGCCACGGGAACCGCCGGCGACACGATCTCGCGCCTGCTGGCCGACAGCATGTCCGGAAGCCTCAAGCAGCCTTTCATCGTGGAAAACCGCCCTGGCGCGGGCGGCAACGTCGGCAGTCAAGCAGCCGCGCGCAGCCCGGCCGACGGCTACACGATCCTAATGGCCGCAACACCCAACTTCGCGATCAACCAGACGCTATACAGCAAGGCGGCCGTGGGCTTCGATGCCGATGCAGACTTCAGGCCGCTGGGTTTGGCTATGTCCGCGCCCAATCTGATCGTGGCCAACAATGCGGTGCCATTCAAAGATTTCGCAGGCATGCTGGCCTACGCGCGAAAGAATCCTGGCCACCTGTCCTTCGGCTCCTACGCAGCCGGCAGCACCGGGCACCTAGCTGGCGCGATGATCAACGCGCAGGCGGGCATCGACCTGCTGCACATCGCCGCCAAGGATCCGCTGACTATGGTTGCCGGCGAACATATCCAGCTGGCGCTGGTCACCCCGACCGCCACGCTACCGCTGGTGCGCGCGGGACGTCTCAAGGCCCTAGCCGTGACCTCGACCAGGCGCCTGTCCAGCGCGCAGGACATCCCCACTGTCAGCGAGTCCGGCTTGACCGGCTTCGAGGCGACTGCTTGGTACGGCTATGTGGTGCCCAAGCGCACGCCCGATGCCATCGCACGCGTGCTGGAGACAGAGCTTGAGCGCGCGATCAATTCGCCCAGGGCCAAAGAGTTCGCCAGAACTTCGGGCAACGAGATCACATGGATGAACGCCGCCACCTTCGGCGCCTACGTCAAGCAGGAGCGTGCGAAGTGGGGCGACGCTGTACGCCGCTCAGGCGCGCAGCCCGACTAGGCTCCCATGCACACCCTTTACTACAGCCCGGGCGCCTGCTCGCTTGCATCGCACATCGCGCTGGCGGAATCGGGGCTGGCATACCGATTAACGGAAATCAACACCAAAAACGGTGACAACCGAACGCCCGACTACCTGCGCATCAATCGCTGGGGCAAGGTGCCCGCACTCCTGCTGGCCACGGGTGAAGTGATTACCGAGGGGCCCGCGATTCTGACGCACATCGCCGACTCCGCGCGTGGACGCGCACTGCTGCCGGAGCCGGGTACGGTGGCGCGCGCCAGGGCCATGGAATGGCTGGCCTTTTTGTCCAGCACTGTGCATCCGGCCTTTCGCAACATGTTCCGTGCTGAGCGCGTTGCCGGCGATTCGCCACAGGCTATAGATAGTGTGCGGGAGCATGGCATCGCCGCGCTCGGCGCAGCGCTGGAGGAGGCCGACCACCGTATCGGTGCATCGGACTTTTTGATCGGCGATGACTTCACCGTCTGTGACGGTTACCTCACTGTGTTCTACCTGTGGAGCCTGCGTGTGCCGCTGAAAGAACGGTTGCCTGCCGTCCCCAAATACGCTGCGGTCGCCCAGCAGGTTCTGTTGCGTCCTGCGGTCCAGGGCGTGTTGGCACTGGAGCGCATCAAGCCGTGACGAAGGATGTCTATGACTTTGACCTGTTCGTCATCGGAGCGGGCTCTGGCGGTGTCCGGGCCGCGCGCATGGCGGCGCAGCGCGGCGTGCGCGTGTGCGTGGCTGAAGCCGCTGCGCTAGGCGGCACATGCGTTAATGTCGGCTGCATCCCGAAGAAGCTTTATAGCTACGCTGCGCACTACGCCGATGCGTTCGAGGAGGCGCGTGGCTTTGGCTGGGTTACCGGCGCGCCGGTGCTGGACTGGGAGCGCCTGAAGGCTCGGCGCGCAGCTGAAGTCCTGCGTCTCAACGGCGTCTACCAGGGCCTGTTGGAAGGCGCGGGCGTGACGATCGTGCAGGGCTGGGCATCGCTGCTGGACGAGCACGCGGTCCAGGTGCAGACGCAGGGCGGTCGCCGCACCTTCACTGCACATCACATTCTTCTCGCCACGGGCGGCACACCCAGCGTGCCCGATATTCCCGGCAGCGAATACGCCGTCAGCTCCGACGCTATGTTTGATCTCGCGCGGTTCCCAAAACGCTTGGTGGTGGTGGGTGGCGGCTATATCGCCTGCGAGTTCGCTTCGATTTTCAACGGCTTGGGTGCGCGGGTGACGCAGCTGTGCCGCGGACCGCAGTTGCTGCGCGGCTTCGACGATGAGATCAGGGAGTTCATCGCGCAAGAAATGAGCAAGGCCGGCATAAATGTCCGGCGGGACACCCAGCTTAGCTCGATTTCCAGCACGACCGACGGGCTGGAGCTCACGCTTGCCGATGGAGGTAGGCTGCGGGCCGACACCGTGCTGTTCGCTACAGGCCGCGTGCCTAACGTCACCGGCTTGGGCCTGGAGGCACTTGGGGTCGCCCGGGGTAGGGACGGCGCGATCCTAGTCGATGAGGGCTACCGCAGCAGCCTTCACTCGGTGTACGCCCTGGGCGACGTAACCGCGCGGGTGCAACTTACACCCGTGGCGCTGGGCGAAGCGATGGTGCTGGTGGACCGGCTCTTCGGACCGGCACAACGCTTCATGAGCTACGACTATATTCCCACCGCTGTGTTTACGCATCCGAATATCGGAACTGTGGGGTTTGGCGAGGCGCAGGCGCGCGAGAAATTTGGCAGGGTCACGGTGTACCGGGGGTCCGGTGAGAGAATGTTCGAAAACGATGGAGTGGATGGCTCCCGCTCACCGGCTGAGGCAGACTGCCTCGGCTGAAGAGCGAGGAGACGGACGATGAGTGAGATTGTCACGATTGGGCTGGATATCGCGAAGTCGGTGTTCCAGGTCCATGGTGTAGACGCTGCGGGTCAGGTGGTTGTGACCCGGCAATTGAAGCGCGGACAGATGTTGAAGTTTTTCGCGGCATTGCCTCCGGTTCTGATCGGGATCGAAGCCTGCGGAACGGCGCATCACTGGGGTCGGCAGCTCCAGAACCTGGGCCACGACGTAAAACTCATCCCGCCGATCTACGTGAAACCTTACGTCAAGCGGCAGAAGAACGATGCCGCCGATGCCGAAGCGATTTGCGAGGCGGTGACGCGGCCGACAATGCGGTTCGTCGAAATCAAGTCAGTTGACCAGCAGGCTGGCGGCGTGCTGCACAAAACGCGGGCACTGCTGATCAAGCAGCGGACGATGATGTTCAATGCCGTGCGCAGCCATCTGGCCGAATTCGGTCTTGTGACGGGTACCGGCGTGGCGCAGGTGGTGCGCATGGTCGATCGGCTTGCGAAAGGGGACGAACTCGATCTTCCGGAACTGGCGCGCGAGACACTCGGCGTCTTAGCGCGCCACATTCAAGAACTGCAGGACAAGCTCACCGGGATCGATAAGCAGTTGACCCGCTGGCATTATCGCAACGACGTCAGCAACATCCTTGAAACCATCCCCGGCGTTGGTGTGATCACCGCCTCGGCGCTCGCGTCGATGGTGACCAACGCGCAGAGCTTCAGGTCGGCCCGCCATTTCGCCGCCTGGCTTGGACTCGTGCCCCGGCAAAACTCGTCAGGTGGCAAGACCCGCCTGGGCAAGATTACCAAGGGCGGCAATCGCTACCTGCGACAATTGCTGGTCGTCGGTGCGACTTCAGTGCTGCGGCATGTCCGGGCGGGCAGCGTCAAAGGCTTTGAATGGGCCAAAGCCTTGCTTGATCGCCGTCCGCCCAAGGTCGTGGCCGTTGCTCTGGCCAACAAGATGGCGCGTATTGCATGGGTGGTGATGACGCGCGGCGTCGAGTATGAAAGAAAGGAATTGGCGATCGCAGCCTGATTGGCAGGCGATGGCAAAACAAGGTTGAGGTGTGAAGACCGACTGAAGGCAAGCCATTCGATCCACCGAGCTTCGGCAAACCTGCTTAGCGTACAGGACTTCGAGTCCGCGTAAACGATGAGGAGGCCAGGGCTGGCGGAATCCTTCAAGGCCAGCAGCCGTATAAAGGCTGCACATAAAGGCCGGACACGCGACTGCACTCGATATGGCATGTCAGAACGTCAGAAAATCGCACCGCAACGCGGGAGCCATCCACACGCGTACGCTAAGGGATCAGAGCGATTGCAGGGTGTGGAGCAGTTGGTATGAGGCCCGTTTGATTGCGCCATCGTAGCGGCCGAACGCGAACGCTGTCGCTTTCGCCTGTCTTTGGATCATGTCGGGATGCCGTTCGAAGGCTCGATCTACTGCAGCAAGCACATCGTCAGCACCTGATGCGACCTCTCCCAGATGCCAACCAGCGTACCTTGGATCGTCCTGCCAGTTAGCGCCATGCGCATTCACGAAAGCGACGGGCCGCGGCTTAGCGAGGAATTCGTAAAGCTGGCTCGACATGTCGCCCAGATAGATGTCGGCGGCCCGCGCATAGCTCATGTCGAACAGCTTGGGAGAATCCAGATCGACCGCGATGTGCTCTGGCACGGCAAGTTCCAGCCACCGCGCTCGCGCGATCGGATCGAGGTTTTCGAACGCGCGGACATGAGGGGCGAAGACCAAGTTGTACCGCTCCTGTTGGCGGAAACGGGCGATGACATCGCGAGCGATCCCGATCGAGGACAGCGCAGGATCAAAATGAGGGTTGTAGAAGACGGTCGGGCGATCGTTGTCGAACAATCGCGGTCCGGTGGGCAAGGCCTGCAAATAGTCGATCTTTATATAGCCCACGGCCGAAAGCCGCTTACGGCTGAGGCCTTGCGCGACGGCACGCTCGATGTCTTTCTGTCCGGGAACGAAGATGGCATCGAAGGCTCTCTGCTTGGCTTCGGAGGATGGTGCACGGTCGCCAGCGCCGTGGCGGAAATGTACCAGCGGACGCTTCCATCCGAGCCATCGCAACGCCGCAGAGGTGCGCTCGGGAACGATGATGGCCTGGGTCTTGCGGGCCTGCCATCGGATCCGCGCCAGCAGGGGCCCCTTCGCCGCCGAGCGGCTGCCCGTTATGCGCGCTGCAATCCTGCCCGCCCAAGGCCAGGCGATCTGCGTCACGGTCATCGTGCTGGCTCTCATCGCCGCAGCCACTGCGCGCAAGGCGGCGGCGGTGCGGTCGTCGGCGCAGATGCAGCGGACCGTGATATCCGGATGGCTCAGGCTAAGTTCTGCGGCGACCGGCGCGAGATGCAGGACCTGATGCTCCCCTCCGATGAATACGAACGTGAGATTGTTCAAATTCGTCATGCCTTGATCGATGGGCGCGCTTTTCGAGCGAGAAGCTTCTGTCCGTCCGTCCTGATCTCTCCGTTCGGCGTAACATGCCGGTAGAGCGTCTGACGCGTGATGCCCAGCTCGGCGCACAGCTCGGCGACCTTGGTTTCGGGTTTGCCCATAGCCGCCTGGGCAAGCCGCAGTTTGGCGGGCGTCATCTTGAACGGGCGACCGCCATGTCGGCCGCGCGCACGTGCCGATTCCAGACCGGCGCGGGTGCGCTCGACGATCAACTCGCGCTCAAACTCGGCGAGGCCGGCAAAAATCGCAAAGATCAACCGACCGTTGGCGGTGGTGGTGTCGATCGACGCGCCTTCGCCGGCCAGCACCTTGAGGCCGATGCCACGCTTGGTCAGGTCGCCGACTGTGTTAACGAGGTGGCGCAGGTCGCGACCGAGGCGGTCGAGCTTCCATATGACCAGCGTGTCATCACGGCGGCTCTGTTGCAAAAATCGTGAAGCTTGAGCATGCTTGGCGGAGATTGGACGGACGGAACGATGACGGATTTCAAGTGGCGCCATTTCCAGGGTGATGTGATCCTGTGGGCGGTGCGCTGGTATTGTCGCTATCCGATCAGCTATCGCGACCTTGAGGAAATGCTGGCGGAACGCGGCATTTCGGTCGACCATACGACGATCTATCGCTGGGTCCAGTGCTACGCCCCGGAGATGGAGAAGCGGCTGCGCTGGTTCTGGCGGCGTGGCTTTGATCCGAGCTGGCGCCTGGATGAAACCTACGTCAAGGTGCGGGGCAAGTGGACCTACC
>NZ_ATDO01000088.1:0-57216 GCF_000445085.1 Sphingobium sp. HDIP04
GCGTTTCAGGCTCGGCTTCGGGCGCGGGATCGGGAGCCGCCACCGGAGCCGGAGCGGCCTGCGGCGCGGGCTTGGTCGCGGCGGCGGTCGGCACGGCGACGGCCGGACGGCTGGCGAAGCTGAACGGCTGGGTCAGCGGCGCGGCATTGGCGGCGGCATCGCTGTCGATGCCGGTGGCGACCACGGAGACGCGGATCTTGCCGTTCAGATTGTCGTTGAACGCCGAACCCCAGATGATGTTCGCGTCGGGATCGACCAGTTCGCGGATATGGTTGGCGGCCTCGTCCACTTCCATCAGGCGCATGTCGTCGCCGCCGACGATGGAGACGATCACGCCCTTCGCGCCGCGCATCGACACGCCGTCCAGCAGCGGATTGGCGATCGCCTTTTCAGCGGCCTGCAGCGCGCGGCCGTCGCCCTCGGCTTCGCCGGTGCCCATCATCGCCTTGCCCATCTCGCCCATCACCGAACGAACGTCCGCGAAGTCGAGGTTGATGAGGCCCGGCATGACCATCAGGTCGGTGATGCCGCGCACGCCCTGCTGCAACACCTCGTCCGCCATCTGGAAGGCTTCCTTGAAGGTGGTGTTGGGGTTGGCGATCAGAAACAGGTTCTGGTTCGGGATGACGATCAGGGTGTCGACATGCTTCTGCAGTTCCTCGATGCCCGCCTCCGCCGACTTCATGCGGCGATTGCCCTCGAAGGTGAAGGGCTTGGTCACCACGCCGACCGTCAGGATGCCGCGATCGCGCGCCGCCTTGGCGATGACGGGCGCGGCGCCGGTGCCGGTGCCGCCGCCCATGCCGGCGGCGATGAAGCACATATGCGCGCCGTCCAGCGCCTGCTCGACCGAGGCGATGGTCTCTTCCGCCGCCGCCTTGCCGATTTCGGGGCGGGAGCCGGCGCCCAGCCCTTCGGTGATCTGCGGACCAAGCTGGATGCGCCGTTCGGCGGGCGACGCGTTCAGCGCCTGCGCGTCGGTGTTGGCGACGATGAAATCCACGCCCTCGACGGAGGCGGCGATCATGTTCGCAATGGCGTTGCCGCCCGCGCCGCCGACGCCGATCACCGCGATGCGTGGCTTCAACTCGTCCACATGCGGCGGGCTGATTTCAATGCTCATAAACTTTAGCTCCCTCCAGCTTCGGTGACGTGAGCGAAACTGTCATCGAAGGTTAATGCAACAGATAATGGCGTATTTCACCAGTAAAATTCGTCTGACCTGTGTTTTATTTCAATAGTTCGTCTTCATCGCCTTCACCATTCTCTGCCACCATGCTGGCGCGCCGATACGATGAACGGTCTGGGGAGCGGGCGCTATCGTTCTAAGGTCAACCGGGTTCGAAGCGCCGTAAAGCGCAAGTCCGGCCAGCGTCGCGAAGGCCGGGCCGCTATGCGCCTCCGGCATGGCGGCAAGACCTCTCGGCCGCCCGATCCGCACCGCGCGGCCCAGCGCGCCCTGCGCATAGTCGGCAATGCCCTTCATTTCCGCGCCGCCGCCGGTCAGCACGACCTGCCGCCCGGTGGGGGTGTTGAAGCCCATGCCGGCCAGCGCGGCGTTCACCTCCACCATGATCTGGTTGAGCCGCTCGCAGATCACCGCCACCAAAGCAGCGCGGGTGATCTTGCCGCCGTCGGCATTGGGACCGGCGCTCTGTCCCGGAATGGCGACGTCGCCATGGGGGGCGGCGATCTCTATCATGTCGCGGAAATCGCGACGGTTCTGCATGGCGGACCCATAGAAGCATTTGATCCGCTCCGCCTGGCTGCGGCGGATGCCGAAGGCGGAGGCGATGTCGTCCGTGATGTCGGACGCGCCGATGGGAATGCTGTGCAGCCCGACCAGCATGCCGCCCGCATAGAGCGAGACATTGGTGACGCCAGCGCCCAGTTCGACCAGCGCGACACCCAGGTCGCGCTCCTCCTCCGACAGGCAGGCGAGGCCGGTGGCGATGGGAGAGGCCACGATGGAGTTGACGTTGAGATAGGCCCCGCGCACGCAAAGGTCGAGATTGGCGAGCGGCGCCCCGTCGGCCAGCACGACATGGATGTCGACGCCCAGCAGGTCCGCATGCATGCCGAGCGGCTTCTTCACCGGCACCCGGCCGTTGATGGTGAAGCAGGTCGGCTGCGCGTGCAGAACCACGCGACCGTCGGGATCGATCCCCTGCTGGCCGGTGGTCAGCAGGTCGTCGATGTCCGCCTGTTCGACGCGATAGCCGCCCATGTCGCGCTCGACCGTGACGACGTCGCTGACCAGCGAGCCGCCGGAGAAGCTGACCCACACATCCTCTATATTGGTGCCCGCGACGCGTTCCGCCTGCTCCACGGTTTCCCGGACGGCGAGTTCGGTCCGCTCCATGTCCGCGATGAAGCCGCGCCGCACGCCCCGGCTTTCGCGCTGGCCCGTGCCCAGGATCGCCAGTTCGCCATTTTCGGTGCGACCCGCGATCAGCGCGGACACCTTCCACGATCCGATGTCGATCGCGGTGACGAACTTATCGACCTTGGGCTGGGCCATGGGGGTTCAGCCTTCCTCGCCCTTGGCAGGCGCTTCGGCGCTCGCGGCTGGCTCGTCGCCGGACGACCCGCTTCCCTGGCCCTGCGGCAGGCGCAGCACGAAACGGTCGGGATCGCGCATGTCGAACTTGACGATGCCCCGGCCCAGCAGGCGGTTCACCCCGTCCATCCGCGCGAAATTGACCAGCGCGGTGGCGGACGGCCTGTCGCCTTCGGGCAGGGAAAGCGTCTCGCCCGACTGAAAGCGCAAGTCCCAGCGCCGGTTCCCGACCCAGGTGGCGCCCGCCAGCATGGGTTTGAGCGCGGGCGCATTTTCCATCAGCTTGTTGAGGCCGGCGGTCTGGAGATTGGCGTTGGGACCGACCACCAAAGGCAAGTCCGGCATCGCCCCGGCGGACACGGATTGCAGCACAACGCCAGTCACGTCGATCAGGTGAAGCTGGCCGTCATGCTGCCACACCGCGACCGGATCGCGCTCGACGATGTCGACCACCAGCGTATCGGGCAGGCGGCGGGAAATGCGCGCATCCTTGACCCAGCCCAGCTTCAGCATGTCGGCGCGCACCTTGGGCAGGTCGAGCGAGAGCATGGACCGGCTCACCTGGCCCAGGGCGATATTGTAGATGGGCAGTTCATCCATCCGCTCGACGCCGCGTACCTCGACCTTCTCGACTTCGAAACCGGCCTGGGCGGCAAGTTCGGACGCCTTCTGCCCCGCCATGGCGGGAACGCCCATCAGCATGGCGATGCCGACCAGAGCCGCCAGCACGATGCCGACGATGGTCCAGCTCGCCATGCGCTGGAGCGTCTCCTCGCTGACCGGCAGCAGGTCGATCAGGCCGTCGATCCAGCTTCGCTGCCTGGCCGAACGCCCTCGTCCCCCGCTGCGGCCGCGCGCGCCGGTCGTGCGCGTCAGCCGCGCCGTTCCGCCACGCCGGATGCGTGCTTCAGCCATGCTTCGCCCCCCCATTGGCTGCAATTCGGGCGCCGTTCAGCGCGTCCTCGACTATACGCTCCACCAGTTCGGCATAGTCAATGCCCAGCCTGGCCGCTTGTTCGGGGACCAGGCTGAGCGGCGTCATGCCCGGCTGAGTGTTCACTTCCAGCAGGAACAGCCCCTCGATGCCCTGCTCGTCATCCCAACGGAAATCGGAGCGCGAAGCGCCCTTGCACCCCAGCAACTGGTGCGCGCGCAGCGCGATGGCCTTGCAGGCTTCGCCGATCTCCGGCGGAATATCGGCGGGGCAGACATGCTCGGTCATGCCATCGGTATATTTGGCGTCGAAATCGTAGAAGCCGCTTTTGGGACGCAATTCCGTCACCAGCAGCGCTTCGTCGCCGAGCACGGCGGTGGTCAGTTCCCGCCCGCGAATATAGGGTTCGGCCAACAGTTCCTCGAAATGCAGCCACGGCCCCTCGACATCGCGGCCGATGGGCGAACCGTAATTGCCCCCCTCCGTCACGATGGCGACGCCGACCGAACTGCCCTCATTGACCGGCTTCACCACATAGGGACGCGGCAGCGGATCGCCCTCGAACAGGCTTTCGCTGGGGACGATATGACCACCGGGCATGGGGATGCCATGGGGCACCAGCGCCTGCTTGGTGAGCTGCTTGTCGATGGCGATGACCGAAGTCGCAAGGCCGGAATGGGTGTAGGTGAGGCCCATCAGGTCCATCATGCCCTGGACCGTGCCGTCCTCTCCGGGCACGCCGTGGAGGGCGTTGAACACGACATCGGGTCGGGTTTCGGAGAGCCGCAGCGCGACGTCGCGGTCCATGTCGATGCGCGTGACCCTGTGGCCGCGCGATTCCAACGCCCTGGCGACGCCCTCGCCCGACGAGAGCGAAACCGGCCGCTCGGCGGACCAGCCGCCCATCAGGACGGCTACATGCCAGGTGCCACGGGTCATGATTTCTGTTCCTTCAAATAGTCCCCCTCCCACTTGCGGGAGGGGGACTGGACGCCCACCCGCTGAATTTCCCATTCAAGGTCGATGCCGCTCTTTGCCTTCACGCGGCGGCGGACCTCCTCGCCCAGGGCCTCGATGTCCGCGCTGGTCGCATCGCCCAGGTTGAGGAGGAAATTGGTATGCTTTTCCGAAACCTGCGCGCCGCCCAGTCGCAGGCCGCGACACCCGGCATCGTCCACCAACTGCCAGGCCTTGTGGCCGTCGGGATTCTTGAAGGTCGAACCCCCGGTCTTGCTCCGCAACGGCTGGCTTTCCTCGCGGGCGGCGGCGATGCGGTCCATCTCTGCCTGGATCGCGGCCGGTTCGCCCGGAACGCCCCGGAAGACAGCGCTCACCACCACCGCGCCTTCAGGCAGAATGCTGTGGCGGTAAGTATAGCCCAGCGC
Source organism: Sphingobium sp. HDIP04 (assembly GCF_000445085.1). Classification (NCBI taxonomy): domain Bacteria; kingdom Pseudomonadati; phylum Pseudomonadota; class Alphaproteobacteria; order Sphingomonadales; family Sphingobiaceae; genus Sphingobium; species Sphingobium sp. HDIP04. Next base: position 4,880 of record NZ_ATDO01000088.1, read on the forward strand.
ATCGAGCGGCATCGTCACCCGTTCGCCCGAACGCAGCACGACCTCGCACTCCACCAGAATATCGCAAGTCTCGCGCCCATAGGCGCCCCCGTTCATCCGCACGAAGCCACCCACCGTTCCTGGAATGGAGCGCAGGAATTCAAGCCCCGCTATGCCCGCATCCCGCGCGGTCGAGGAAACGAGGATGCCCGATGCTCCTCCCCCGCAGCGCAGGCTGGTCGCATCGACCTGCTCCACCCTGGCGAATGGCTTGCCAAGGCGGACCACCACGCCCGGAACGCCGCCGTCCCGCACGATCAGGTTGGAGCCAAGCCCCAGCGCCATCACCGGAATCGCCGGGTCAAGCCGCGCCAGAAAATCGGAAAGATCGTCCGCATCCTTCGGCTCGAACAGCCATTGCGCGACACCGCCCGCCTTGAACCAGACGAGGGGGCCAAGCGGCGCATCGGCCTTGAGCGAGCCGCGAACCGCAGGAAGGGACGTGGTCGCCAGCGTCAATCGCGCATCCCCCAGAGCCGCATCCAGCCCTTCATCGCCTTCATCCCCGCCTCGCCGGCCCTGGTCGCGGCGAGTCCCGCCTCCGCATTGCGCTGGGCCGCGTCGACCATCTGCCGCGCGGCTTCGACGCCCTGCATCTGGATGTCGATCATCCGCTTCTGCATTTCGAGGCCGACATTGAAGAGTTCGAACATCAGGCGGCTTCCTTCTCCGCAACGGCGGAGGCAAGCCCCGCCGCCCATTTGGTGATGTCGCCCGCGCCCAGGCAGATGATCATGTCGTCCGCCTGCACATCGGCGGCGATCAGGCGGGCAAGGTCGTCCGCGCCCTCGACCGTCGCGGCGTTGCGATGACCCCGGCGCTTGAGGCCCGCGACCAGTTCCGCGCTGTCCACGCCCTCGATCGGCTGCTCGCCCGCCGGATAGACCGGGGCGGCGTAGACGATGTCGGCGTCGTTGAAGGCCTGCTGGAACTCATCCATCAGGTCGCGCAGGCGGGTGAAGCGGTGCGGCTGGACCACGGCGATGACCCGGCCTTTCGCCCCTTCGCGGGCGGCGGCCAGCACCGCCTTGATCTCCACCGGATGGTGGCCGTAATCGTCGATCACGGTCGCGGTCCCGCCGCCGGCGGCGATTTCCCCGACCTTGGTGAAGCGCCGCTTCACGCCTCCGAACTTGGCGAAGCCGGTCTGGATCGTCGCGTCATCGATGCCCATCTGCAACGCCACGCCGATCGCCGCCATGGCGTTCAGTACATTGTGGCGGCCCGGCATCGGCATTTCGATGCCCTCGATCCGGCGGAGCGAACCGTCCCGCTCGCGAATCTGCACGTCGAAGCGGTTGCCGCCGGGGATCGGCTGGACATTCTCGCCGCGAATATCGGCCTGCGCCGAGAAGCCATAGGTCACGATCCGCCGGTCCTGAACGCGGGGCAGGATCGCCTGCACCTCCGGATGATCAAGGCACAGCATCGCCGCGCCGTAGAAGGGCACATTCTCGACGAATTCGACGAAGGCGTCCTTCACCTTGTCGAAGCTGCCATAATGGTCGAGATGCTCCGGATCGATATTGGTCACGACCGCCAGCGTGCCGTCCAGCCGCAGGAAGCTGCCGTCGCTCTCGTCGGCCTCCACCACCATCCACTCGCTGTTGCCGAGGCGGGCGTTGGAACCGTAGCTGTTGATGATGCCGCCGTTGATGACGGTCGGATCCACACCGCCCGCGTCCAGCAGCGCCGCGACCATGGAGGTGGTCGTGGTCTTGCCATGGGTGCCCGCGACCGCGACGGTGGATTTGAGGCGCATCAGTTCCGCCAGCATTTCGGCGCGGCGGATGACGGGCACGCGGCGTTCCAGCGCCAGATCGACTTCGGGATTGCCCTTCTTGATCGCGGTGGAGGTCACGACCACGGCCGCATCGCCCAGATTTTCGGCCTTGTGGCCGATCATTACCGGGATGCCCTTCTTGCGCAGCCCTTCCACGACATAGCCTTCGGCGACGTCGGACCCTTGGACCTTGTAGCCCAGATTGTGCATCACCTCGGCAATGCCGGACATGCCGATACCGCCAATGCCGATGAAATGGATCGTGCCGATGTCGGTGCCGACACCCTTCATGCCTGATATTCCTTGTTCCAATGTCCGTTCGCCCTGAGCGAAGTCGAAGGGCCACGCTGAGCCGCAGGCGAAGTCGCCTCGCTCCTCTCGGCAAAGGGCTTCGACAGGCTCAGCCCGAACGGGGAGAGGTTGAAGCTCTTCACGCAGGGACGCCCTGCAAATTCAGGCTGGTCGGCGTCGGGCCGACTTTCAGCGGATCGTTCATGATCGGCGCCGGCCCGATGCTTTCCAGCAGGTCCGCCATGTCGCGGGCCGCATCGGGACGGCCGCAGGCGCGGGCGCGCTTCGCCGCATTCTGGAGGGCGCCGGGTTCCAGCGCCATTTTCTGCATCTGCTTGGCAAGCTCCACCGCGGTAAAGCGCGCCTGCGGGATGGTGCGCGCTCCGCCCGCCTCCGTCATCTCGCGGGCATTGGCGGTCTGGTGGTCGTCCATCGCGCTCGGCAGCGGGATCAGGATCGCCGGCCGCCCCGCGCAGGTCAGTTCCGCCAGCGTCGACGCCCCCGCCCGCGCGATCACCAGATGCGACCAGCCCAGCTTTTCCGGCACGTCGTTGAAATAGGTCGCAAGGTCCGCCGGGATTTCCAGGTCAGCGTAGAGCCGGCGCACCCGCTCAATATCCTCCGCCCGGCATTGCTGCGTCACCTGCAACCGACGACGCAGGCTCAAGGGCAACATGCCCAGGCCATCGGGCACGACGCTGGAAAGGATCGTCGCGCCCTGGCTGCCGCCGATCACCAGAACGCGGAAGACGCTCTCATCGGTCAGCGCGGGAAATTCCTCCTCGCGAAGCTGCTTCACCTCCTCGCGCACCGGATTGCCGATCAGATGGACCTTCCCGGCATATTTGTCCTTCAGGCGCTCGACATCCGGATAGGCGGTGGCGATGGCGTCCACCCGCCCCGCCAGATAGCGGTTCACCCGGCCCAGCACCGCATTCTGCTCATGGATCGCGGTCGGAATCCCGTCGGCCAGCGCCCCCAGCAAGGCGGGCATCGCCGGATAGCCGCCGAAACCGACCACGGCGGTGGGCCGAAACGTCTCGTTCAGCCGCCGCGCCATCGCCCGGCCCGCCAGGATCGCCTTCACCGCGCCCGGCCAGCTTTTCGGATTGCTGGTCATCCGCCCGGCGGGCATGACATGGACCTGAGCCTTATCGAAAATGCCGGGAATCTTCGCGCCGCGCTCATCCGTGACCAGCGCGACATGATGCCCGCGCAGCATCAGCTCCTCAGCGACGGCATGCGCCGGAATCATATGCCCACCCGTCCCGCCCGCGGCGAGGACGAAGTGTCGGGAAATGCTCATCGACCACTCCATTTGACGACCGTGTGCCGACCCATGAAGGGATTGCGCCGCGTGAACGCGAGCAACAGGCCGACGCCGATACAAAGCGCCAGCATAGAGGAGCCGCCATAGCTGATAAAGGGCAGCGTCATGCCCTTGGACGGAAATATCTGGGCATTGACGCCCATGTTGATGATCGCCTGGAGCCCGAACTGGGTGGTCAGGCCCGCCGCCGCCAGGATGGTGAAATTATCGTCCTCGTCCAGCATGCGCAGGAACACCCGCACGACGATGGCCAGATAGACGCAGGCAATGCCGATGCAGGCGAGCAGGCCGAACTCCTCCCCGATGACGGAGAAGATATAGTCGGTATGCGCTTCGGGCAGGCGGAACTTGTTTTGCCCGCCGCCCGGCCCCACGCCCAGAAAGCCGCCATGGGTGATCGTGCGGAAGGCAAGCTCGGTCTGGTCTGGTCCGACATCCTGCGCCACGCCGATGCCCAGGAAGTCGTTGATGCGCTGACGGCCATTTTCATAGAACATGTACATCAGCACCAGCCCGCCAAGTCCCGCGCCCGCCATCGCGCCGATGAAGCGCATCGACACGCCCGACAGCAGCAGCAGGCCGCCCCAGCAGGCGAGGAAGATCACCGTCTGGCCGAAGTCGGGCTGCTTCATCAGGATCGCCGCGATCAGCAATGTCAGCACGCCGGTCAGCGGGATCACGGGCAGCGTCATGTCCTTGCCGCGCAGCGACAGCAGCCAGGCCATGGTGACGACATAGACGGGCTTCAGGAACTCCGACGGCTGGAAGCGGAAGCCCGGCAGGTCGATCCAGCGCTTCGCCCCGTTCACCACGGACCCAAGCACCGGCACCAGCAGCAGCGCCACGGCAAAGACGATGCACAGGATGAAGGCCAGCCTGCGCGCCTGCGTCCGGGGGAGCATGGAGATCACCAGCATGATCGGCAGGCCGATGAACACCCACATCAACTGGCGGTAGAAATAGATGAGCGGCGTCACCGAAACCGTGCTGGTCGACCGATCGATCGCCGCCACGGGGGAAGCCGCCGCCACGGCGACCAGCCCGATCGCCATCAGCGCGACGATCAGCGACAACAGCACGCGGTCGATTTCCCAGAACCAGATGGCCAGCGCCGTGCGCTCGCGCGGGACGGTGCGGTTCCTGAACTCCTTTACAAGGTCGCCTGCCCTCGACATGCCTCCCAAGCTCCTCCGCTTTCCTCTATTCCAACGCGGCGACGGCAGCGGCGAAGGCATCGCCCCTCGCCTCGAAATCGCGGAACTGGTCGAAACTCGCGCAGGCGGGCGACAACAGCACCACGTCCCCCGGCTGGGCCACCCGCGCCGCGCGGCGGACGGCGGCGGACAGCATTTCGGAATCGTCCACCGCCATATGCGGGCGCAGCAGTTCCGCGAACATGGGGCCAGCCTCGCCGATGGTATAGGCCTGCGCGACATGGCCGAACCAGGGCGCGCACTCGTCCAGATTGTCCGTCTTGGCAAGGCCGCCGACGATCCAGTGCAGCCGCTTGCGCCCGTCGACCGGGGGATAGGCGGCGAGGGCGGGCGCGGTCGAGGCGGCGTTGGTCGCCTTGCTGTCGTTGACGTAGAGGACGCCGTTCAACTCCCGCACCCGCTGCATCCGGTGCGGGAGGGAGGCATAGCTTTGCAGGCCCTGTTCGATGGTCGCTTCGTCGATGCCCAGCGCGCGGGCGACCGCGATGGCGACGGCGGCGTTCTGGGCGTTATGCGGGCCTTGCAATGCGGGCCAGCCGGCCTGAGCGGAGGGGTCGATGTCGCTCGACTGCACCCCCACAACCCCGCCATCCCCGCGAGGGGGGGGATCCATCTCCCCATCGTCGCGTCCAGATGCAAGGTCCGGAGATGGATTCCCGCCTCCGCGGGAATGACGGATGGAATGGAATATCCCCCGGCTCGGTTCATCTTCCGTCGCGATTACCGCGACATGGCCGGCCGACTGCATCGCAAACAGCCGCGCCTTGGACGCCACATAGCCCTCAAAGCCATTATAGCGATCCAAATGGTCCGGCGTGATGTTGAGCAGCACCGCCACGTCGCAATCGAGGCTCTGCGTCAGGTCGATCTGATAGCTCGACAGTTCCAGCACATAGACGCCGCCTTCCGGCAGCGGATCCTGCCCAAGAATGGGCAGGCCGATATTGCCGCCCATGCGCGTCGGGATGCCCGCCGTCTCGATGATATGATGGACCAGCGCGGTCGTGGTCGACTTGCCGTTGGTTCCGGTGATCCCGACCACCCGATGCTTCGGCAGGCTGGGCCGGGCGAGCGCGAACAGCTCTATGTCGCCAATGACCGGCACGCCCGCGAGCTTCGCATGCATGGCGATGGGATGCTTGTTGAGCGGCACGCCGGGCGACACCACCACGCCGTCAAAGCCCTTGAGGTCGATTTCGGTGGGATCGGCCAGTTCCGCCTTGTCCGCGACCGCCTCGCGCGCTTCCTCGCGGCTGTCCCATGCCACGACCTGCGCTCCGCTCCCCGCCAGGCATTCCACCGTGGCGAGGCCGGACCGCGCCAGGCCCAGCACCGCATATTTCCTGCCCGCGAAGACGTCGGAGACGATCCCCATGGCGCTCACCGTAGCTTCAACGTGGCGAGGCCCGCCAGCGCCAGCACGAAGGAGATGATCCAGAAGCGGATCACGACCGTGGGTTCGGCCCAGCCCAATTGTTCGAAATGATGGTGGATCGGCGCCATCTTGAATACGCGCTTGCCGGTGCGCTTGTAGAAGAAGACCTGGATGATGACGGACATCGCCTCCACCACGAACAGCCCGCCGATCACGCCCAGCACGATCTCATGATGCGCGGTGACGGCGATCACGCCGATGGTGCCGCCCAGCGCCAGGCTGCCCGTATCGCCCATGAAGACGGCGGCGGGCGGCGCGTTGAACCAGAGGAAGGCCAGCCCCGCGCCGATGATCGCCCCGCACAATATGGTGAGGTTGCCCGCCCCCGGCACATGCGGAATGCCAAGATAGCCCGCAAAGTCGGCGCGCCCCACCAGATAGACGATGGCCATGAACGCCATGCAGGCGATGATGACCGGCATCGTCGCAAGCCCGTCCAGACCGTCGGTCAGGTTCACCGCATTGCCGAACGCCACGATCACGAAAGCGGCGAACAGGAAATAGAAGGGCCCCAATTCGATGGCCGGACCATTGTAGAAGGGCACGTAAAGCGCGGTATTGCCATGCTGGCTGACGATCAGCCACGCCGCGAAACCGGCGATCAGGAACTCGAAGGCGAGGCGCATCTTGCCCGAAAGCCCCTTATGGCTGGCCTTTGTCACCTTGTCATAATCGTCGAGGAAACCGATGGCGCCGAAACCCAGCGTCACGAACAGGCAGGCCCAGACATAGATGGAGGACAGGTCCATCCACAGCAGCACCGACGACACCATGGAAGTCAGGATCATGAGGCCGCCCATGGTCGGCGTGCCGCGCTTGGCGAGGTGCGTCTGCGGGCCGTCGTCGCGGATCGGCTGCCCCTTGCCCTGCCGCACGCGCAGCCATCCGATGAAGCGCGGGCCGATCAGCAACCCGATGACCAGCGCGGTGGCGATGGCCGCCCCGGCCCGGAAGCTCAAATAGCGGATGAGGTTGAAAACACCCGCGAAATCCATGGTCTGGGCAAGCCAGTAGAGCATCAGTTCTTCGCTTCCTGTAGCGCGGCGACCAGGCGCGACAAACCGATGCCGTTCGACCCCTTCACCAGGATCGCATCGCCAGCGCGCATTTCATTTCGAATGAGATCGGTGGCCCTGGCGGCGTCAGGCACATGGTCGAAGGCCATGACGCCGCCCAGCGCCTGGGCCAGCGGGTCCATCTCCTCCCCCACCAGGACCGCATAATCCACCTGTCCCGCCGTCAGCGGCTCGACCAGCCCGGCGTGCAGTTCGCGGCTGCGGTCGCCCAACTCGCGCATCCCGCCCAGCACGGCAATGCGGCGCTCCGCCTGCTCGCGGCCCAACTGCTTGAGCGTGGCGGCCATGCTCAGCGGATTGGCGTTATAGCTTTCGTCGATCAGCAACGCCTCGCCGCCCTCGACCGGCAGGACGCTCCGCTGACCCCGGCCCGGCAGGCCGGGCATTTCCGCCAGCGCCAGCCCCGCCGCCGCCAGATCGCCGCCCAGCGCCTCGACCGTCGCCAGCACCGCCAGCGCGTTGGAAACCCAATGTTCGCCCGGCGCGCCCACGGTGAAGCACAGTTCCACCCCCGGCAGCGCCGCCGTGACCAGCGTGCCGCCGCCCGCCGCCGGCACGGTTTCGCGGGCGCGAACGTCGGCCTGCGGATCGAAGCCGAAGGTCAGGATGCGCGCCGCATGCTTCTCTGCCTTGGCATAGAGGGTCGCGACATGCGGGCTGTCATAGGGGATGACCGCCGTGCCGCCCGGCTCCAGCCCTTCGAAAATCTCGGCCTTGGCCTCGGCGATCTTCTCTTCCGTGCCGAAAAATTCGATATGGGCGGGCGCGATGGCGGTGACGATGGCGACATGGGGCCGCACCTGCCGGGTCAGCGCGGCCAGTTCGCCCGCATGGTTCATGCCCATTTCAAACACGCCAAAGGCCGATTCCCTCGGCATGCGCGACAGGCTCAGCGGCACGCCGACATGATTGTTGTAGCTCTTGACCGAGCGGTGCACCTCCCCCGGACAGACGCGGTCGAGCGCATGGAACAGCGCCTCCTTGGTGCCGGTCTTGCCGACCGATCCGGTGACGCCGACCACCTTGCCCTGCATCCGCGCGCGAGAGGCCCGGCCAAGCGCCTCCAGCGCCGCCGCGCTGTCAGGCACCAGCACATGGGGCTGGGCGATGGGCTGGCTGACGATCGCGCCCGCCGCGCCCTGGCCGAACGCCTTGTCGACGAAGCGATGGCCATCGGTCGCCTCGCCCTTCATCGCGACGAACAGGTCGCCGCCCGTCACTTCGCGGCTGTCGAACGCCACGCCAGAAACGGCGAAGGGCGCCGAAGCGACGCCCCCCGTGGCCTGCGCAATCTCTTCGGAGGTCCAGAGGTCAGTCATTCACCGCCCTCCATTCGGTTCGAGCGAAGTCGAGAACCGCTGCGCATTACCGCTTCGACCTTGGCAGGCAGTCGAAAGGCTAGACGCGAAAGGCTGGCGGGAAAATGCATCATCCGGCGCATTCCCGCGCCACCGTCACGTCGTCGAAGGGCAGCACCCGGTCCCCGATGATCTGGCCCTGCTCATGCCCCTTGCCCGCGAGCAGGACGATGTCGTCCGCGCCCGCCTGCGCGATGGCGGCGGCAATGGCGGCGCGGCGACCGCCGATCTCCTCCGCGCCCGGCGCGCCGGCCATCACGGCGGCGCGGATGGCGGATGGCTCCTCCGAACGGGGATTGTCGTCGGTGACGATCACATGGTCGGCGAGGTCCGCCGCCACCTTGCCCATTTGCGGCCGCTTGCCCGCATCGCGATCCCCGCCAGCGCCGAACAGCGCGATCAGCCGGCCCCGCGTATGCGGTCGCAGCGCCTCTATGGCGGCGCGCAACCCATCGGGCGTATGGGCATAGTCGACATAGACCGGCGCCCCCGCCTTGGTGATGACGGCACGCTCCAGCCGCCCGCGCACGGGCTGCACCCGGCCCAGCAGTTCCAGAACCTTGCCCGCATCCTCGCCGCCCGCGATCGCCAGACCCGTGGCGGTCAGCGCATTGGCCGCCTGATAAGCGCCGATCAGCGGCAGGTTGACCTTGTAGTTCTTGCCCTCGACCTCGATGTCCAGCGTCTGGCCCAACTGGGTCGGGGTGCGGTTGGCAAGACGCAATGCCTGCCCCTGCACCCCGACGCTCAGCACACGAAGCCCCCGCTTCGTAGCCCGCTGGATGACCTTGTCCGACCACTCGTCATCGGCCCAGACGACTGCGGCGCCCTGCGGAGCGACCACTTCGTCGAACAGGCGCATCTTGGCCTCGAAATAGCTGTCCATGTCGCCATGATAGTCGAGATGATCGCGCGACAGGTTGGTGAAGGCCGCCACCGAAACCGGCAGCCCTTCGGTGCGATATTGGGCAAGGCCATGGCTCGACGCCTCGAACGCGGCATGGGTGATGCCCTCGCGCTTCAGGCCCGACATGTTGGCGAGGAAGGTCACGATGTCCGGCGTGGTGAGCCCGGTGGACACCTGATCGACGGAAGTGGTGACGCCCAAGGTGCCGATGGAGGCGGATTTATGCCCCAGCATCCGCCAGATCTGCCGGGTCAGTTCGACCGTGGAGGTCTTGCCGTTGGTGCCGGTGACGGCAACGGTCACCTCCGGAAATGGGGCGAAATAGCGGGCGGCAAGCTGCGCGAACAGGCGGCGCGGATTGTCCGACGCGATATGGATCGCGCCCTCGACCCTCGCTTCGGGCCGGGCGACGACCGCCACGGCCCCGGCCTGCACGGCGGCGGGGATGAAATCCTCGCCATTCACCCGCGCTCCCTGGAAGGCGCCGAACACCGTGCCCGGCGCCACCTTCCGGTTATCGATCGCAAAGCCCGACACCGGAACGTCCAGCGACGCCCCGGCATCGGGCTTTGCATCCAGCCCCTCGATCAGCGACCCGAGGCGCATTATTCTTTCTCCTTGTCGCCGTGCAACAGCGGCATGAGGTCGGAAATGTCGACGTCGCGCCGCTCGTCGGGCAGCACGCCCAGCATCGGCCCGGTGCGCTCCACCACCCGCTTCACCACCGGCGCCGCTGTCCAGGCGGCCGTGCGCAGGCCATATTGGCCCGTCGCCTCGTCCATGGTGACGAGGACTACATAGCGCGGATTGTCCATCGGGAAGGCAGAAGCGAAAGTCGTCACCAGCGAAGTCTTGTTGTACCGGCCCTCTTGGGGCTTTTCGGCGGAACCCGTCTTGCCGCCCACCCGGTATCCCTTGGCGTCGGCGCTGCGACCTGTACCCGCCGCCACGATCATGCGCAACAGTTGGCGCATGCGCGCGCTGGTCGCGGCGGAAAAGACGCGGCGGCCCTCCGGCACCTCTTCCGCCTTCAATTTGCGCAGCGTGGCAGGCCGCCACAGCCCGCCATTCACCAGCGCCGCATAAGCCGAAGCGAGATGCAAAGGCGTCACGGCGATGCCATGGCCGTAGGAAACAGTGAGCGTCGTTATGCGCCCCCAATTGGCCGGCCACAGCGTGCCCGCCCGTTCGTTGAGTTCGATCGGCGCGCGCTGGTCGAAATGCAACTCCCGGAAAAGATGCTGCAACGGCTCCGCGCCCATCTGGTCGGCGATCCGCGCCGTGCCGATGTTGGAACTGTGCACCAGTATCTCCGGCACGTTGATCCAGCGGCCGAGCGGATGGTCGTCCTTGATGCGGAAACCTGCAATGCCCAGCGGCGCCGTCGCATCATAGGTCTTCGACATGGAGGTGACGACGCCGCGATCCATCGCCGCGGCAATCGACAGCGGCTTGAACGCCGATCCCAGTTCGTAGCGCGCCTGCACCATATGGTTGCAGAGCGGCGATTCGCTACACGACTTGCCCGCATAATTTTGCAGCTTGTTGGGATCGAAGACGGGAATCGACGCCATGGCGATCACTTCGCCGCTATTGGCGTCCAATATCACGCCGCTCGCGCCCTTGGCCCGCGTCTGCACCAGTTGCGCGTAAAGCTCGCTCTCCAGCGCGCCCTGCACCCGGCTGTCGATGGACATGGCGAAGGGCTGACCGCGCATCGCCGCGTCGGTCAGCCGGTCGTTGAACGCCGCTTCCACGCCCATGCCGCCCTTGCCGTCCGCATTGGGCGCAAAGCCCATGACATGGGCCGCCAGGGTGCGCTGCGGATAGAGCCGTTCCTTCTCTCGCGGGAATTCGATACCGATCTCGCCCAGGGCGTTCACCGCCGCCACCTCTTCCGGCAGCGCGCGACGGCGCAGATAGGCCCAGCCGCGCCCGGTCAGCTTCTTGTAGAAGGTTGCCGCCGGTTCGTCGGGGAAGATCTCGTGCAGCTTGCGCGCCAGCTCGGACGGGTCGCCGATCAGCTTGGACGGTCGCACCGCAATCGAATAGGCGTCCATGGTGCGCGCCAGCGGCACGCCGTTGCGGTCGACGATGTCCGCCCGCGCCGGAAGCCCGCCCATCGCGTCGCCGCCGCGCCCGTTGCCGGCGAAGACCCCTACCCAGGTCAGGCGCAGGATCAACACCGCCGTGATCGCCATGAACAGGATCAGCAGCAGCATCAGGCGGTTATGCGCGATCGCCGTCAGGTCGACGCGCTGCTTGCCCGCCCTCGCGCCGCCCGGCTGAACGATGATCGTCGCCATCTAGCGGTCCCCCCTGGCGCGCTCGCGCTTCGCCTTGGCGCTGATGTCGCCCAGCGTGCTGTCGTCCAGCAGCTTCGCGTCCAGCATCGCCATCCGCTCCGCGCGGCGGGCGACGGGGTTGGGTTTCGTCGTGTCGGCGTCGTCCTTCGCCTTTTCCTTGGGCGTCTTGACCGGCGCGGCCTTGGCGATCTTGTCGACATTGTCCGCCGCATGCGCTTCCCTGATGACGGCGATGTCGCTGCGAATCTGCGTCGGCGCGGGGCTGGCGGGGGCGGCCTGCGGCGCGGACGGCAGGTCGGCGGGGGTCTGCACCATCGCCACCATCACCGGCGGCGCGACATAGTCCGGCCCGTTGGGCTGTACCCCGTCCAGATGCGCGAGCGCCCGCTCGCCCGCCAGATATTGCTGGGCGGTGGGCGTCGCATACAGGAAATCGTCCTGGTTCCAGCGCTCAAGCTGCCGCATGTTCGCCCTGGCGCCGAACTCCGTCTCCAGATAGCGGATGTCGGCCTTCGCCCGCGCGATCTGCGCCCGCACCTTCATCAATTCGTTGCGCTCGGTCGCGACCTTCAGCGACACCATATAGGCGCCGAGCGCGCCCAGCGCGACGAGCAGGATCCAGATCAGGCTCTGCAATCTCTTGACCGCGATCATGAGCGGAGATTCCTGGTTGAGATCGGGAGGGACGAAACAGGGGCGGACGTGCGAACGGCGCTGCGCAGCGTGGCGGATCGGGAGCGGGGGTTGCGCGCCAGTTCCACCATGCCGGGCCGCACCGCCTTGGCGGGCCTTTCGAAGGTCGGCGCGGGACCGGACTGGCGCTGGGGCAGGTGACGCGAACCGCTCGCCTCGCTGCCGCTGCGGTTGCGCAGGAACTGCTTGACGATACGGTCCTCCAGGCTGTGGAAGGTGACGACCGCCAACCGGCCGCCCTCCTCCAGAATCGCCTCGGCCGCCTCCAGCCCGCGCTCCAGTTCCTCCAGTTCGCGATTCACATGGATGCGGATCGCCTGGAAGGTGCGGGTGGCCGGATCCTTCTTGTCATGCGGCTTGTGGCCCAGCGCCTTGCGCACGACGTTCGCCAACTGGCCGGTACGTTCCAGCGGGCGCGCTTCGACAATCGCCTTCGCCACGCGGCGCGAGCGCGGTTCCTCGCCATAGCGATAGAGGATGTCGGCAATCTCCTGCTCAGGGGCGTTGTTCAGGAAATCGGCGGCGCTCATCCCGCTCCGGCTCATCGTCATGTCGAGCGGCCCGTCGCCCTGGAAGGAAAAGCCCCGCTCCGGCCGGTCGAGCTGCATGGACGACACGCCGATGTCCAGCGTGACGCCGGAAACCGATGTCACGCCCCGTTCCGCCAGCAATTCCTCCATCCGCGAAAATTCGCCAGCGATCAGCGTGACGCCCTTTTCCTCGGCCAGCGCCTGTCCTTCGCGAATCGCATCGGGATCGCGGTCGAAGGCGAAGACCCTAGCCCCCCTGTCCGCCATCGCGCCCGAATAGCCGCCCGCGCCGAACGTGCCGTCGACATGGACCTCGCCGGGGTTGATGGCGAGGGCGTCGAGCACTTCGTCGATGAGCACCGGAATGTGGCGCTCAGGGCTTTGGGCATGGTCGGCGGAAGCGCTCATTTGCCCTCTCCCGCCGCCCGCTGGTCCAGCCAGCGGCGGACCTTGTTGCGGATCAGTTCCGGCCGGTCCTTGCTGTCGACCAGCGTTTCGGGCTTCCAGATCTGGATGTAGCGACCCACGCCATAGAAGAAGACGGCGTCGGCGATGCCATACTCATCCTTGATGTCGGGATGCATGGCGAAACGGCCGCCTTCGTCGAAATTCACTTCCTCGATGGTGCCGAGCCGCCGTTCCAGTTCCAGATCGGCGTCGTAATCGCGGCCAGCGGCGCGCGCTTCGCGGGCCAGTTCCTCGACCTCGGTGAACAGGTGGCGGCGGTGCGATTCGCCAAAGGCCGTGGCGCAGGGGTTGCCGCCATGGACCGAAAGGAAAAGCCGCGTTTCATTGCCGCTGGACAGCTTGACCTGCCGGCGCATCTCCAGGGGCAGCACGAAACGGCCCTTGCCGTCCGCGACGCTGAACGCGTTGCCCGTGTAGAGAATGACGTCCGACACTTTTCGACTGCTGCCCCTCTGTTCCCAGGGCGCAGGCCGTCGCCAGCCGGATTCGCGCAGAGGCGAACCGGCTCACAGGACTAGCAAAGCCTGACAAACCCCTATGGCTTTCAAATACCAAGCCGCGGGGTTCAAGAAAAGGGATATTTTGGGAAAAGCCGGGAAATCCTGTTTTGTTCTGGTAATTAACCTTCTTTAACAGGCTTTGGCCGGTCGGGCCGTGGCGGAGAAAGGCCGGAAGGAGCCGCCGCGCGCCGCCGGAAAAGCACCGTTCCCAAGGCTGCCCAGAAAATCCCGACGACCACCGCCCAGCGGAGGGCGTTGACCAGCGCCTCGCCCGACCGCACCCAGCGCCGTCCTGCCGGAAGCGGCGCGCCCAGCGCTTCCGCCACGAATTGCGGCGTATCGGCGGTCCATTGCGCCGGCTCCAGCGGCGCGGCGGGATCCGCCAGCCAGAGCCGGTCATCGATCAGGTCGGCATCCGCGACGATGGTCACGCTGCCCTTCCCCACCATGCACCGCGCCGCCAGCCCGCGCCCGACGATGCGGCAATCCGGTCCCGCATTCTCGAAAACGGCGGCGGAATAAATGGTCAGCACCCGCCCATCGCCCAGGAAATGGCGCTGTTCGCCGGGAGAAGGCGGCGTCATCCGCACGCCCCAATATTCGATCATCGCGGCGAGCAGGGTCACCGCCGGCGGCCTGCGCCGGTCCCCCAACGGCCAGTCCATCGGCCAACGCAATTGCGGGTCGGCCAGGATCAGCGCCTTGCCGCCCTTGCCGATCCAGGCGTCGAGAGCAACCTGCTCGTCCAGGGAAAAAGCGCGTGGCTGGGCAAGCAGCAGCATTCCGGCGCCGCCCTTTTCGAGAGCCAGCGGACTGTCGACAGGTCGCACGTCGAAGCGCTGGCGCAGGACCGTGATGATCGGCGCGTCAGCTTTTACGCCATTTTCCCGCCAGAATAACGGCAGGCCGCTGATGACCTCCAGCTCTGCTCGCTTCCCCGGCGAGGGTTCAATGCGATGCTCTCGCGCAAACCAGCTAATCGCCAAGGCGAGAAGCGCGAACCCCAGTCCCGCCATCTGCCGTGTTCCTGCGAAAGCAGGAACCCAGTCCGACCATTTGAACTGGGTTCCTGCCTTCGCAGGAACACGGAACATCAATCCCGCAACCGTCGCCGCCAGAACCCCAGCGAGCAGCCAAGCCACCGATACCAATCCCGGCACTCGCCACGTTGCCAGAAATGCACAGGACAGCACCGTCCCGACCGTTCCCACCCCCACCCACCAGGCCGCCCCCTCACCCCGCCGCGCCCGCAGCAGAGCCGTCGCCGGCACCAGCAGCAACGCCGGAACCATCCACCCACGCGGATCGACCTGTCCCGTGCGCAACAGCGCGGGCAACCCGCCGAGCAGCACCAGCAGCAACGCCGGAACCATCCACCCACGCGGATCGACCTGTCCCGTGCGCAACAGCGCGGGCAACCCGCCGAGCAGCACCAGCAGGATCGGCGCCAACAGAAGCAAAAATGTCCGAAACGCAGCCCTCAAGGCCAAAGCCACGGCCAATCAGCGCGAAGCCGGCGGAATCTCGCGATCCATGGGTTTCTTGAGATTGGGGTCCGGTTGCAGGTCCGGCACGATCGGCGCCTGTTCCGGCGCGGGCTGCACGCCCAGTTCCGCCAGCGGCTCCTTGGGCGACACGGCATTGACGTCCAGAGTCGGCACTGTCGGCGGCGGCACCGCCGGATCGTCGATCCGCGCCTTGTCGATCACGATATTCGCCAGACCCACGAGCAGCACCACGCCCGCCAGCCCGGTGAGGCCGATCTGGACACGCTGCAACCCTTCCTGTTGGCGGGGTGTTTCAGCCATGAAGCGCTCTTTTTCTTTTACCGCCGAGACCCGTATCGGCAGTCAACGAGTGTGCGCGAGCCAGGGGAAGACAGTCAAGCCCTTCGATTCCAGCCATTCGCGATTGTAGAGCGTTGAAAGATAACGGAATCCGGTATCGCACAAGATCGTGGCGATCCGCTTGCCCGGCCCAAGCTGCTTCGCCAGCGCCACCGCGCCCGCGACATTGATGCCCGACGACAGGCCAAGGCACAGCCCTTCCTCCGCCAGCAGACGCCGCACCCAGAGCAGCCCCTCCTCATCGGAAATGCGGAACTGGGTATCGATCGGCGCGCCCTCCAGATTGGCGGTGACGCGGCCCTGCCCGATGCCCTCCGCCACCGAAGACCCTTCCGCCTTCAACTCGCCATGGGCGTAATAATTATAGAGCGCCGCGCCATGTGGATCGCTCAAGGCGATGGTGATATTCTCATCATGCGCCTTCAGCCCCAGGCCGACGCCCGCAATCGTCCCGCCGGTCCCCGCCGCGCAGGTGAAGCCGTCGATCTGCCCGTCCATCTGGGTCCAGATCTCCTCGGCCGTGCCGATGATATGCGCCTTGCGGTTGGCGATATTGTCGAACTGATTGGCCCAGATCGCGCCCTCCGTCTCCTCCGCCAGACGACGGGAGGTGTGCACGAAATGGCCGGGGTTGGAATAGGGCGCCGCCGGCACCGTCACCAGTTCCGCCCCCAGGGCGCGCAGCGTGTCCATCTTCTCCCGGCTCTGCGTCTCGGGCATGACGATGATCGTCCTGTACCCCTTGGCATTGGCCACTAGCGCCAGCCCGATGCCGGTATTGCCCGCCGTCCCCTCGACAATGGTGCCGCCGGGCTTCAACAGCCCCCTTTCCTCGGCATCATTGACGATGAACAGCGCCGCGCGATCCTTCACCGAAGCGCCGGGATTGGCGAATTCGCACTTGGCGTAAATGTCGCAACCCGATTCCGCCGAAGGGCCGGCAAGGCGCACCAACGGCGTGTTGCCAATCAGGGCGAGGCTATCTTTCTGAACCAGCATGGCCACCGCATAGCGGACCAGATACGCGCTTGCCAAGCAACGGATTGATGGGCGCGCGAAAGTCGGGATTGTCGTCAGGCTCGTTAAGCATTGCCTTGCCCGCCGTCTCAAAGCGGGACAGGCCGGATTCCGCAGGGGAACCGGCAAGGCTTTTCCCCTATGAGGAGCGGCAACATGCGGATTTTCGGCGCAAATGGGGCTTTTAAGGGCCAGCGGGCGGGAGCGAGGCACGGCGTCGTCGCGGCGTTGGCGCTGATCGCGCTCGCCGCGCCGCGCCTGATCACGGCGGCGCCGCTCGACATGCTGGCCGCCGCTCAGGCGCAGGATGACCCCGCCGAGAAGCCGGGCGAGAATTTCCCCGGATCGGCCTTTTTCTTCGCGCAGGGCGCCTTCGATCCAGCGCCCGGCGCCGCGACGCTGCAAAGCAAGCATGTGCTGGGACTCGACGCCGTGGAGGCCGCCCCCGCCATGGCCTTCCGCGGCCTGACCGCGCTGGACAGCTATCGGGCGCTCAACTGCCTGACGTCCGCCATCTATTATGAGGCGGGGAACGAGCCGGAGGACGGCCAGCGCGCCGTCGCGCAGGTGGTGCTGAACCGCGTCCGCAACCCCGCCTGGCCCAGGAGCGTCTGCGGCGTCATCTATCAGGGGTCTGAACGCACCGACTATCGCTGCCAGTTCACCTTCAGTTGCGACGGCGCCATGGCGCGCATGGCGAGCGCGGAAGGATGGGCGCGCGCCCGCCGCATCGCCGCCCAGGCGCTGTCCGGCTTGATCTACCGGCCCGTGGGCCTCGCCACCTATTACCATACGCTGGCGGTGCGGCCGGAATGGGCCGGGGCGATGCGGCCGGTGGCGGTGATCGGTGCGCATATCTTCTACCGTCCAGCCGGGGCAGGCGGCACGGCCGCCGCTTTCCGCATGGCCTATTCGGGGCGGGAAACGCAGTCGGGGCCTGCCCGGTCGGCATGGCCCGCGAAGCCCCCCATGTTCGATGCGGCCGTGGCGACGCCCATTATCGCGCCGCCCTCCGCGGCTCTGCCCCTTGCCGGAACCGCCGGCGCTCCGCCCGCCGACGCGCCGGGTCTTCCCCAGTCGGCGGTCCGCCCCGAATATCGCAACAGCGGTCGCCCGCTGATCTGACGCGCCGTTTTTTTTTCGGGAAAATGCCGAATATTTTACGGTTTCCGCCTCATAAATCATTCAACTCACTGAAAATGAACGAAATATATTTCTGATCATTTTTTCGGGCATGGGGAACCTAATCCTTCCTTCGGCAGTTCTGCACTGCGGATAGCAAATCTTTTGCCCCCCGCTCTTGCTATCCAAAAAAACATGAGCCCGGAACGCATCTCCCCCCCCCGACGCGTTCCGGGCTCAGAATTTTTTGGGCTATCCCACGGAAATCCAGGATATTTTCGCTCTCGGAACGCTTTTCCGGGCGGCGGGTTGTTCCCTGGTCGCCGGCATGAGGTTCGGTTGAGGCATCCTGCCAGGGATGCGGGACACAGGCTCTGAAAAAAGGAGACGATGATGACCAGGAAGATATTAGCCGCCCTTCTGCTGACAGGTTCGCTGATGGTCGCGGCCTGCAACACGGTCGAGGGCGCGGGCAAGGACGTGCAGAGCGCCGGCCAGGCGGTCGAGAACGCCGCCGACTGATCCGAATGGAAAAGGCTCGCTTCCCGGCGAGCCTTTTTCTTCACCCCGCGGCGTCCGCCGCTTCGCTGGTAGCCAGATCCTTCGACTGCTTCCGGTCGGTGAACCAGATGGCGACGATGGCGATTTCATAAAGCGCGAGCAGCGGGATCGCGAGCATGAGCTGCGACACCACGTCCGGCGGCGTCAGCACCGCCGCCAGCACGAAGGCGGCCACGATCATGTAGCGGCGCAGGCCGATCAGCTGCGCCCGGCTCACGAAACCCGCGCGATTGAGCAGCATCAGCAGCACCGGCATCAGGAAACTGATGCCAAAGGCCAGGATGAACTGCATCACCAGCCCCAGATAGCTGTCCGCGCTCGGCAGCGCCTCTACCTGCAATCCGCTGCTGTTCCCCTGGAATTCCAGGAAGAAGTGGAAGGCCGTCGGCATCACCACGAAATAGGCGAGCGACGCGCCCATGGCGAAGAGGAAGGGCGTGGCGATCAGGAAGGGCAGCAGCGCCTTCTTTTCCTTCGCGTAAAGCCCCGGCGCGACAAAGGCCCATAGCTGGTTCGCGATGATCGGGAAGGACAGGCAGAAAGCGCCGAAGACCGCGATCTTCACCTGAACGAAAAAGGCTTCATAGAGCTTGGTGTAGACCAGCCGCCCGCCGGCATCGCCAAAGGCTTCCTTGAGCGGATGGACCAGGATCGCGAACAACTGTTCGGAAAAATAGAAGCAGATCGCGCCCGTGATGAACAGCGCATAGACGCATTTGAGCAGCCGTCCGCGCAACTCGATCAGATGGTCGAGCAAAGGCGCCTTGCTGTCGTCGATGTCCTTCATGCCGCAGCGCCGCCCTTCTGCGCGGGTTCCTGCGCGACATAGGGCGGCCCTTCCGCGGCGGGCCGAGCAATAGGGGGCGGCCCCTCGCCTGCCGGCTCCGGGTCCGCGATGAAGAGCGCCTCCCCGGCTGCCGACGCGGCGGCGGGGGCAGGCAATGCGACGGCTTCGCCGACGCTTTCAGCCGCGACGGTTTCCGGGGGATGCTCCTCCATGATCCGCTTGTTCTGCGCGGCCCATTTCTTCTCCAGCTCCTCCAGCTCGACCTCGCGCACCATCGCGTCGATGCCGGTGCGGAAATGGCGCGCCATGCCCTGCGCCTTGCCCACGATCTGCCCGATCTTGTAAAGCGCGCGGGGCAAATCCTTCGGGCCGATGACGATCACCGCGATGATGACGATCACCAGAAGTTCAGACGAATCGATGCCAAACATGCTTGCCTACCGCCCCGGCCGAAGGAAAATCAGGCCTTGGTCTTTTCTTCCGTCGCGGTGGGCGCGTCCTGTTCGGGCACGCGATGGCCCTCTATGCGCGTGGCGGGCTTGGTGGGGACGTCGTCGTCCTCCATGCCCTTCTTGAAGCTCTTGATGCCCTTGGCTACGTCACCCATCAGCCCGGAAATGCGGCCGCCGCCGAACAGCAGCATGACCACCAGGAGAACGATGACCCAGTGCATCAGCGAAAAGGAACCCATTTTAACTTTCTCCTGAAACTCAGCCTTATCTAGGCGTCTTCCTCGTCATTTTCCACAACGGATTGGGCGCCCAGACCCTCAAGCGCCAAATCGACCGGATCGAGCAGGCCGGCAGCCCGCAGATCGTCGATCCCCGGCAGGTCGCGACGGCTGCCAAGGCCGAAATGGGACAGAAATTCCACCGTGGTGGCGTAGATCAGCGGCCTTCCCGGCACCTCCCGGCGCCCAGCGGGCCTGATCCAGCCCGCCTCCATCAGCACGTCCAGCGTGCCTTTCGCCACCTGGACGCCGCGAATGGCCTCTATCTCCGCGCGGCTGACGGGTTCGTGATAGGCAATGATCGCCAGCGTCTCCATGGCGGCGCGGGACAGCTTGCGCGTCTCGTCCTTTTCCCGGCGAAGGATATGGGAAAGGTCGCCCGCCGTCTGGAAATGCCAGCGCCCGCCCCGCTCGACCAGATTGACGCCGCGCCCCGCATAATGGGCGCTCAATGCCGCAAGCGCGGCAGCCAGGTCGCCCGCCTCCCCCACGTGGAGCTTCAATTCGCCCGGCGTCAGCGGCTGTTCCGACACGAACAGCACCGCCTCCACCGCGCGAAGGAAATCATCCTGTTCCTCGATCACAATAGGCGCCCCGCAGTCGTTTCGGGCACGGCGGCGCGCAGGAATATGGGTTCGAAAATCCCGTCCTGCTGGATTTCCAGCCGTCCCTGCCGCGCCAGTTCCAGCGCGGCGACGAAACTGCTGGCCAGCGCCGACCGTGCCATCGGCCCATCCTGCCCGCTCGGCAGGAAGGCTTCAAGCGCGGTCCAGTCGATCGCCGCCCCCACCAGCGCGCCGACGCGCTGGATCGCCTCGTCCAGGGTCATGACCGGCCGCACCGCGACCATGTGCACCACTGGCTGAGTCCGCGCGCGGACCTGGCCATAGGACTGGATGAGGTCGAACAGGCCGGCCGCCCATTTCGCCTTGCGGACGAGCCGCAACCCCTCGGGCTTTTCGCGGACGAACACGTCGCGGCCGATGCGGTCGCGCGCCATCAGCCGGGCGCCCGCCTCCCGCATCGCCTGAAGCCGCTGGAGCCGCAATTGCAGCCGCAGCGCCAGTTCCTCCGGGCTGGGTTCGGGCTGCGCCTCCCTGGGCAGCAGCAGCGAGGATTTGAGATAGGCCAGCCACGCCGCCATCACCAGATAGTCGGCCGCCAGTTCCAGCTTCAGCTTCCGCGCGCCCTCGATATAGGCGAGATATTGTTCGACCAGCGCAAGGATGGAGATTTCGCGCAGGTCGACCTTCTGCGTCCGCGCCAGCGCCAGCAACAGGTCGAGCGGCCCCTCCCAGCTTTCGAAGCTGACGGTCAGCATGTCGGGCCGGGACGCAGCGGGAGGAGTGAAGAAATCCTCCATCGCTAAAGCGGCGCCTTCCGGCAATCGGCGCGCCCCCTCATGCCGGCGCCATCGCCAGCAGGGCGTCGCGGGTGGCGATCAGTTCCTCCAGCGGCGGGCCGTCCGGCAGGGTGCGCCTCGACGCCATCGCCCGGTCCAGCCGTGCCTTCGCCGCCGCCCCGATGTCCGGCAGAAGGCCGGCAATGCCGACCATGTCATCCATCCGTCCCCAGCAGTTGAGCGCCAGGTCGCAACCCGCCGCGACCGTCGCCGCCGCCAGTTCGGGGATGCTGCCCTTGAGCGCCTTCATGTCGAGGTCGTCGGACATCAGCAGCCCGTCGAAACCGATCCGCCCGCGAATGATCGTCTCGATCACGGAAGGGGATAGGCTGGCCGGCAGGTCGGGATCCCAGGCGGTATAGACGACATGCGCGGTCATCCCCATGGGCGCGTCCTTCAACGCCTGGAACGGCGCGAGGTCGATCGCCAGCGCATCCTCGTCGGCGGTGACGATGGGCAGTTCATGATGGCTGTCGACCATCGCCCGGCCATGGCCCGGCATATG
This sequence comes from Sphingobium sp. HDIP04, assembly GCF_000445085.1. NCBI lineage: Bacteria > Pseudomonadati > Pseudomonadota > Alphaproteobacteria > Sphingomonadales > Sphingobiaceae > Sphingobium > Sphingobium sp. HDIP04. Next base: position 26,781 of record NZ_ATDO01000088.1, read on the forward strand.
CTTGACGATGCCGACCACGCCGCCGTCGGCCAGCCCTTCGATCACGGCCCGCCCCAAGGCCGCGACCCGCATCGGCTCCGCGCCCAGCGTCCGGTCTCCCATGATGTCGCTCGCCCCTTCCTGCCGCACGTCCAGCAGCGGAAGCGCGTCCACGGTGATGCCGACTTCCGCCAATGTCGCGGCAATGGCCCGCGCATTGGCGCGGGCGGCCGCGATGGCGCTGGACGGGGCGATTTCATAGAGCCGGTCGAACGCCGCGCCGGGGGGAAAGCTGGGCCAGACCGGCGCCTGCATCCGCGCCACCCGGCCGCCTTCCTGGTCGATCATGATGAGCAGATCGTCGCGGCCATGCAAGGCGCGCAGATAGTCGGTCAGGGCGCGAAGCTGCGCCCGATCCACGATATTGCGCCGGAAGAGGATGTAACCCGCCGGATCGGCGTCCGCGAAGAAGGCGCGTTCGTCGGAAGTCAGGGTCTCGCCGGAAAGGCCGAAGATAACGGGTTTCATGCGGGGCGATGGTAGCGGCTGAAAGAGGCCCTGTCGAAGGGGTTATTCCGGCATTGACGGGATTTGCGGGATTTTGGCCAAGGGACGCAAAGGGGTGGGAAGCCGCCAATCCTCCTTTCGTCACCCCGGGCTTGACCCGGGGTCCCGCTGCCTTGGCCGAGGCGCGGTGTAGAGGCAAAAGCGGGACCCCGGATCAAGTCCGGGGTGACGGAAACTGATGTCCGCTCATGGCCATTTCAGGCCAAATCCCTTCCCCCCTAATTCACCACCATGCAGCTTTCGCCCGCGACCTTGAGCTTGCCGCATAGCGTGCTGGCCTGCCCGCCGGCCGCGGCGCGCAGGCGATAGACGGTGCTGCCGCCCACCTCGGCCTGCTCGATCGACATCGGCAACGGCTCCAGATAGGTGAAGCGCTTGGACAGCCGCTTCCACGCATCCTTGGCGAAAGCCTGGTTGCCATAGGCGCCGAGCTGGATCATGCCGCCGCTCGCAGGCCGCGCAGCCGCCGTCGCCGGCCTGGCGCTGGTCTCGTCCGCCACTCGCGCCGTGACGCTCTGCGACGGCTTGCCCTTTACGGCGGGGCGCGCATTGTCCGCCGTCCCGGTCGGCGTGATCGGCGCCTCCGGCACGCGGGTCGGATCGATTCGCCCGTCGCGCGCCACGCCCTCGCTCGCGGCATAGCTGGCGTCGCCCTCGCCATCGAACTTCCTGGCGTCGGCTTCCTGGGCCGGAATCTTATAGTCGCCGGCAGGCGCGGCGATCAGCTTGCCCTCGCCCCCGGCGCCGCCCGTCCGGTTCTGGATCAGCCAGACCCCGGCGACGACCGCCCCGATCAGCACCAGGCCAAAGAGGATGAAGCCCAGCAGCCGCAACGGCGACAGCCCCGGCTCCTCCTCATCCTCGATGGCGGGTTCCAGCCAGGGCAGACGTTCCTCGTCGTCCAGGTCCAGCCTTCCCCGCGCATAATCGCCCATCTCGATCAAACTCCGCCGGTCATTGCATCTCTGTCAGGGCCGCAACGCCCATCAGCGCCAACCCGTTGCGGATGATCTGCCCGATTCCACGGCTCAAGAAAAGCCGCGCAGAGGTGGTGGCCGGATCGTCCGTCAGTATGACACGCGCCCGCGGGTTGTCGTTGCCCAGATTCCACCAGCCATGGAAGGCCGAGGCCAAGTCGTTGAGATAAAAGGCAATACGATGCGGTTCGCGGGCCAGGGCAGCCCCCTCCACCACGCGGGGGAACTGCGCGGTCAGCTTCACCAGCCCCAATTCCTCCGTCCCAAGGCGGGACAGGTCGGGCGCGGGCAGGTCCATCCCCGCCTCCTCCGCCCGGCGTCCGAGCGAGCTAATCCGCGCATGGGCATATTGCACGTAGAAGACGGGATTGTCCTTCGACGCCTCCACCACCTTGGCGAAGTCGAAGTCCATCTGCGCATCGGCCTTGCGCGTCAGCATGGTGAAGCGGACCACATCCTTGCCGACTTCGCGCACCACATCGGCCAAAGTCACGAAATTGCCGGCGCGCTTGGACATCTTCACCGGCTCACCGTCGCGCAGCAGGCGGACCATCTGGATCAGCTTGACGTCGAAGCGCGCCTTGCCCTCCGTCAGCGCGGCGACGGCGGCCTGGATGCGCTTCACCGTGCCGCCATGGTCGGCGCCCCAGATGTCGATCAACTGGTCGGCCGTCTGCGCCTTCTGGTAATGATAGGCCATGTCGGCGCCGAAATAGGTCCAGCTTCCGTTGGACTTCCTGATCGGGCGGTCCTGATCGTCGCCGAACCTGGTCGAGCGGAACAGCGGCAGCTCGACCGGCTCCCAATCCTCCGGCGTTTCGCCCTTGGGCGCTTCCAGCACGCCGTCATAGACCAGATCATGCTCGCGCAGCCATTTTTCGGCCGCTTCGGGCTTGCCTGCCGCCTGCAACTCGGCCTCGGAAGAGAATATGTCATGATGGATGCCCAGCAGCGCCAGGTCGCTGCGGATCATCTCCATCATCGCGGCGACCGCCTTTGTGCGGAAGAGGACCAGCCATTCGCCCTCCGGCGCGCCCACATATCTGTCGCCATATTCGGCGGCCAGCGCCTGCCCCACCGGCACCAGATAATCGCCGGGATAGAGGCCTTCGGGAATCTCTCCCACGGTCTCGCCCAATGCCTCGCGATAGCGGACATGCGCAGACCGGGCGAGCACGTCCACCTGCCCGCCCGCGTCGTTGATATAATATTCGCGGATCACCTTGTGCCCGACATGCTCCAGCAGCGTGGCGAGCGCGTCGCCCACCACCGCGCCCCGGCAATGACCCATATGCATGGGTCCGGTCGGATTGGCGGAGACATATTCGACGTTCACCGTCACGCCCGCGCCTGTCGAGGAGCGGCCATAATCCTCCGCCTCGGCATGAATGGCGGCCAGTTCGGCGCGCCAGGTGGCGTCGGTCAGCCTGAGGTTGATGAAGCCGGGTCCGGCGATGGACGCGCCCTCCACCTCGTCCAGCCTCTCCAGGCCGGCGACGATCTTCTCCGCCAGCGCGCGCGGATTGCTGCCGGCGGGCTTGGCCAGCACCATGGCGGCGTTGGTGGCCAGGTCGCCATGGCTGGCATCGCGCGGCGGCTCGACCGTCACCGGCTTGCGGTTTAGGCCGGCGGGCAGCGTGCCGTCGGCCTCCAGCGCGTCGAGCACGGCGTCGAGATGGACGGTGAAGCGGTTGTAAAGAGACACTGGGGCGAACTTTCTAACAGGACCCGTTCACCCTGAGCCTGTCGAAGGGCCGCCCTTTTTCTTCAAGAAACAAGGGCTTCGACAAGCTCGGCCCGAACGGGGGAATGAACTGAGCTTAGCGGGTCGCGTTGTAACGGAACTGATCCTGGGTCAGGTTGAAACCCACGAGCAGCTCGAAGCTGGTTCGCTGCAAGGCCGCCTTGACGTCCGGCTGCGCGAAGGGGTCGATCGCCGCGTCGGCATCCCCCGCCTTGCGCTTCTCGGTGATCTTGCGCTGGATGTCGGCCGGCAGCGTCGCGGCGGCCCGGTTCACATAGGAGCCCGCCTTGGCGGTCGTGGTGGCGCGATATTGCCCGGCCGGGAAGTCGAGAACCACCTGGCCCACGCGCTTGGCGACGACGGCGTTGCCGCCCCGCACCACGGCGGAATAATAAGGCAGCATCACCTGCCGCGCCGCGCCCGCGTCGCTGCGGCGGGCGTTCACGGTGAAGGTCGCCTCCGTGTAAAGCTGGTCCCCTTCCGAACAGGTCGAGCGCAGATTGGTGATCTCCGCCACCACGTCGATCGCGCGGGCATCCGTGCTGCCCGCCGGGTTGAACAGGGTGATGTCGCCGGTCTGCGCCGGGATGGCCGCGACGGGACAGGCCGATCGCACGGCCACGATGCCGCCCGTGGGATCGATTTCGCCCCGCTGGGAACAGCCCGCAAGGGCCATGGCGATCATTCCGGTCAACGCAAATCGAGAAAAGGTCACAGGCAATCCCTTGGGAACAGGCGTTGGGCTTCTTATCCATAGCCCGTCCACCACGCAACTCAAACTGCACAGGGCCGCAAGGAAGCGGCTTTCCTCCAGGGCCACATTGGCCTAAGCGGCAGGGATGACCGCCCTTCCGCCCATGAAGCTGCTGATCGCCGCCCCGCGCGGCTTTTGCGCCGGTGTCGACCGCGCCATCGTGATCGTCGAAAGGGCGATCGAGAAATATGGCGCGCCGGTCTATGTCCGGCATGAGATCGTCCACAACAAATATGTGGTCGACGGGCTGAAGGCGAAGGGCGCGATCTTCGTGGAGGAACTGGACCAGGTTCCCGACGGCGTGCCCGTGGTCTTTTCCGCCCATGGCGTGCCCAAGACGGTGCCGGCCCAGGCGGAGCAGCGCGGGCTCGACTATCTGGACGCCACCTGCCCGCTGGTCAGCAAGGTTCACCGCCAGGCCGAACGGCAGGTGGAGGCGGGACGCCATATCCTCTTCATCGGGCACCGGGGCCATCCGGAGGTGATCGGCACCTTCGGCCAGGTCGAGCCGGGGCATATGACCCTTATCGAAACGGTGGAGGATGCAGAGGCCTTCACCCCTGCCGATCCCGACAATCTCGCCTTCCTGACGCAGACGACGCTGTCGGTCGACGACACCGCCGCCATCGTCGCCGCGCTCCAGCGCCGCTTCCCGGCCATCCAAGCGCCCAAGGGGGAGGACATCTGCTACGCCACCTCCAACCGGCAGGCGGCGGTGAAGGCCATCGCCGCCCGATGCGACGCCGTCTATGTGATCGGCGCGCCCAACAGCTCCAATTCGCTGCGGCTGGTCGAGGTGGCGGAGCGCGAAGGCACGCCGGCCCGCCTGATCCAGCGGGCTGACGAGATCGACTTCGCCTGGCTGGAGGGCGTCGGCACGCTGGGCCTCACAGCCGGGGCATCCGCCCCCGAAGTGCTGGTGCGCGAGGTGGTGGGCCGGATCGGCGAGCGATTCCGCGTGGTCGAGGAACAGGTCGAAACCGCCCGCGAAAGCATTGCCTTCAAGCTCCCCCGCGGACTGGAGGCGGCGTAGCTCCATGGCCGTCTATACCCAGGTTCCCGCCGAAGAGATCGACGCTTTCCTCACCCGCTACGACGCCGGACGCCTCGTTTCCGCCAAGGGCATCGCGGAGGGGGTGGAGAACAGCAACTACCTGCTCGAAACCACCGGCCATGACGGCGCCTTGGGTTCCGGGGGAGGCCACCGCTATATCCTGACCCTCTATGAAAAGCGGGTGGACGAGGCGGACCTGCCCTTCTTCATGGACCTGCTCGACCATCTGGGCGCGCGCGGCTGCCTGGTCCCGCGCTTCATCGCGGATCGGGAGGGGAAGCGACTTCAGCAGCTCGCCGGCCGCCCCGCCTGCCTGATCGAATTCCTGACCGGCATCTCCGTGACCGAGCCGACCGTGGGCCAGGCCCGCGCAGCGGGCGCCGCGCTGGGCGAGATGCATCGCGCGGCGGAGGGTTTCACCGGCGAGCGGCGCAATGCCCTCGACCTGCCCGGCTGGCATGAACTGGCGGCGAAATGCGGCGAGGATTTCGACCGGATCGCCCCCGGCCTGGGTGCGCGGGTGGCGGACGAACTGGCCTTCCTCGACGCGCATTGGCCCGCCGACCTGCCCCGGTCGGTGATCCATGCCGATCTCTTCCCCGACAATGTGCTGATGCTGGGCGATGAAGTGACGGGCCTCATCGACTTCTATTTCAGTTGCACCGACATCCGCGCCTACGACCTGGCCGTCACGCACAGCGCCTGGTCGTTCAGCCATGACGGCGCGACCTGCCATGGGGATCGGGCGGCGGCGCTCTGCGCCGGCTATCGGGAAACGCATGGGCTGACCGAAGCGGAACGCGCCGCCTTTCCCGTCCTCTGCCGGGGCGCGGCGCTCCGCTTCCTGCTGACCCGCGCCTATGACTGGATCAACACGCCCGCCGACGCGCTGGTGACGCGCAAGGATCCGCTCGCCTATCTGCGCCGCCTGGAATTCTACGCCAGCGCCGATCCGGCCGTGCTGCTCGGCGCATGAGCGACCTTCCGCAGGTCGAAATCTTCACCGACGGCGCGTGCAAGGGCAATCCCGGCCCCGGCGGCTGGGGCGCGGTGCTGCGCTTCGGGGAGAAGGAGAAGGAAATCTCCGGCGGGGAAGCCCAGACGACCAACAACCGTATGGAGATGATGGCGGCCGTGCAGGCGCTGGAGACGTTGAAGCGCCCCTGCCGGGTGACGCTCCATACCGACAGCAAATATGTGATGGACGGCATCACGAAATGGGTCTTCGGATGGCAGAAGAATGGCTGGAAGACCGCTGACAGGAAGCCGGTGAAGAATGCGGAACTCTGGCAGGAGCTGGTCAGGGCCGCGGCGCGCCACAAGGTGACGTGGCAGTGGGTGAAGGGCCATGCCGGCCACCCCGAAAATGAGCGGGCCGACCAACTCGCCTGCGCGGCGGCGGAGCAATTTCGGAAATAGGCCGCCGTCCCGTCAGGATTGGGCGCCATCCTCCCCATCCAGCGGATTGCGGCCGAAGACATTGCCCGCCGGATAATAGCGGCAGACGAGATAATCGTAGCTCTGTCCTTCGGCCAGGGCGCAGCCGACCTTGCGGGTGCCGCGCCAGATGATCTGGGTGTAATGGCCGACATCCTCCCATCGGCCGGTGACGCTGAGGTCGGGCAGCTTGCCGCTCCGCCGGAACAGCCGCTTCTCATCGAGGAAGGAGCCGACCATCACCTCATAATCGTACAGGCCACGCGATCCCATCCACAGATTCTCGCCGCTGGGAACGGCGCGGCTGGCGCGGGCGGAATGGCGGAAGATGTTGGTCTGCGCCATCTGCCGCGCATAGCGGGCCGCATCGGCGGCCAGGGCGCTGTCCCAGGCCAATGGCGAAAGCCCCAGCGATTCGCGCTCCTCATTGTGCATGCCCAGCACGACGTCGCGCATCAGCCCCTCGTCCCGGTCCGCTTCCTCAAGGCCGTAATAGGAAGCGGGCATGGCGGGCGGCAACGGCCTCGCCCCAGGCGACGGCTCCGCGCCGCCCTGCCCTGCCGCTGCCGCCAATATCCCCAGCAGCGCTAGCCGCGCAGGCCAAAGCCGTTTAAGAACGCCCCCACTCATGTCGCCCGACCCCTTTATCTCCGCTGCCGCGCCCGATGAACCCCTGGCCTTATATGTGCATTGGCCATTTTGCGTTTCCAAATGTCCTTATTGCGATTTTAACAGCCATGTCCGGGCGCAGATCGACAACGACGCCTGGCGCGCGGCGCTGCTGAGCGACCTTGCCCATGAAGCGGCGCTGAGCGGCGGCCGGCCGCTCTCCTCGATCTTCTTCGGCGGGGGCACGCCGTCGCTGATGCTGCCCGACATCGTGGAGGCGCTGATCGACGCGGCCACGCGCCACTGGCGGCCGACAAACGACATCGAGATCACGCTGGAAGCCAATCCCAGTTCGGTGGAGGCCGCCCGCTTCGCGGACCTGGCGGCGGCCGGGGTGAACCGGGTATCGCTGGGCCTTCAGGCGCTGGAGGATGAGGCGCTGCATTTCCTCGGCCGCGCCCATGACGTGCGGGAGGGGTTGGCGGCGCTGGACGTAGCGCAATCAGTGTTTGGCCGGGTGAATTTCGACCTGATCTATGCCCGCCCCGGCCAGAGCCTGGCGGATTGGGAAAGCGAACTGGCGCGGGGGCTGTCCTTCGGCACCGGCCATCTCTCCCTCTACCAGCTCACCATCGAACCGGGCACCCGCTTCGCGACGCTGGCGGCGCAGGGCAGGCTGAAGCCGGCCGATCCGGACCATGCCGCCGATCTCTATGAAGCCACGCAGGCGATGACCGCGGCCGCCGGCCTGCCCGCCTATGAGATCAGCAACCACGCCCGGCCGGGGCAGGAAAGCCGGCATAACCTCACCTACTGGCGCTATGGCGACTATGTCGGCGTGGGCCCCGGCGCGCATGGCCGCCGCGATGGGCTGGCGACGCTGCGGCACAGGAAGCCGGAAAACTGGATGAATGCCGTGGCGCGCAATGGCCATGGCCTGCAAGGCGAGGAGCCGCTCGACGGGCGCGACCGGGCCAGGGAAGCGCTGTTGATGGGGCTGCGGCTTGCCGAGGGCGTGGAGTTGGAGAGGATCGCGCGGCTGTCGAGCCTGCCGGTGGAGGATTTGGTCGATGCGGAGGCGCTAGCGCGGCTGGCCGGCCATGGCCTGGTGCGGCAAGAAGGTCAGCGGCTTTGCGTCGAGCCTGCCGGGATGCTGCTGCTCGACGCCATCCTGCCGGAGATCGTGGCGGTCTGAACCATGGGCGCGGCAGCCGCGCCAAAGCCGTCATGGGGCAGGTCGCGGCGCGCCTTGGACCCGGCCCGTCAATCCTCTCCGTCCATATGCGCGATCTCCCGGTCCAGATCGCGCAACACCTCGGCCCGGACCTTGTCCGACATCCGGGCGGCCGCGGCGATCTGGGCGCGGGCTGCGATCAATCCGGCGCGGGCGGCGCGATGGGCCTGCGCCTCGATCTCCTCCTGGCAGATGCGGACGCGGATATGGCGGCGGCCATCGGCGTCCACCGTCTCCCGCTGGCTCACGCCCTTGCCGCTCTCGCAGCCATTGGCGACATCGACATGCGGCACCATGCGGCGGATTTCCGCTTCGTTCGGCACGGCGTGGGACAGGGCGCGGTCGCCCCGGTCGCGCAGGCCTGCGGGCGGCGCCGGGGGAACCGGCGGGACAGGCGGGACCATGTCGGCCACGGGCGCCGGAGGAGCAGGCGGCGCGGGAGGAGCAGGCGGCAGGGCGGCCATCCCCCCGGCGTCCTTCGGATCGGACGGGGAGGGCGTCGGAACGGCGACTTCCGGCGCTTCGGGCAGCGCGATCTCGCTGGCGGAGGCGGGCTGCGCGACCAGATCGGCCAGCCTGCCGAAGTTCATCGAATCCACCTTGTCGGTGATCGCGGCGACCTGCTGCGCCGCCCGCCTGCCGGACGCGGTCAGCGCCAGGCCGGATGCCGTCACCAGGGCGACGGCCGCCATGCCCCAACTGATGCGGCGCAGCGACATTTCATGGGCAGACAGCATTTTCAGCCTCCCTTTGAGCGCGGTTATGCGATTGAGATGACAGGCGCCGGCAAACTGGCGGCCACCGGCGGCCTTCAGGATGGCCCGGCCATAGACATGCGCCTGATCCCGGCCGTGGAGCGACAAGACCCGCGCATCGCAGGCCTGCTCCTGATCCGCCCGATAGGCGCGATAGGCGATCCAGGCGACCGGATTGCACCAGTGCAGGCCCAGCAGCAGCAGCGCGACCATATTGGCGGCCAGGTCGCCGCCCTGATGATGGGCGCGCTCATGGGCGATCGCCATGGCCTGTTCCTGCGGGTCGAAGCGCAGCGCGAAGTCGACGGGCAGGACGATGACGGGGCGGAACACCCCGAAGGCGAGCGGTCCGCCCGCCTGCGGGCTGCTGACGATGCGTATCCGGCCCTCTTCCCCGATCGGCGTCGCGCCCTTCAGGATGAAGCGGCGGAAGCGGACATAGCCGATCGCCTGCACCGCCAGGAAAAGGACGACACCCAGAAGCCAGAGCGAGGCCGCGATCTCCAGCCAGGGAATGCTCCATTCCGACCGGACCGGGAGCCCCGCCGGCGCCGCATCCAGCAAGCGGGGCAGGCCCGCCTGGTCGACCGCCCGCTGCAGGGGCGAGGGGCTGGCGACATCCCGCGGCAGGGCGGGCAACGCCATGCGGGCGAGCGGCAGCAGCCACAGCCAATAGGCCGCCCCCGCCCCCAGCCAGCGCGCCACCGGACGCCGCAGCAGCATGACCAGCGCCATCAGCAGGGTCGTCGCGATCAGCGTTTCGGCGATCCACACGCTCATGATCTCAACCCCTTCAGGATTTCCTCAAGTTCGGCGATGTCCTCCGCCGTCAACTGGTCCTGGCTGGCGAGCTGGGCCACCAGAGGCGACACCCGCCCGCCGAACAGTCGGTTCACCAAGCGCCCCGACTCGCTGGCAACATACTCCTCCCGCGCGACGAGCGGGCGATATAAAAAGCGGCGGCCGTCCTGGTCGGCGGCGATGACATCCTTGGCCATCAGCCGGGACAGCAGCGTCTTGACGGTCTGGACGCTCCAGTCGCGCCCGGCGGCGACCCGGTCCGCCACATCGGCGGCGGTCTGCGGCGCGCGCTCCCACAGCGCCTCCATCACCACCAGTTCCGCCTCGCTGATCTTCTCGCTCACGACCATCATCCGCACCAGAATCGACTACAGACGTAATCGCATTGATTACATCTGTAGTCAAGCGTGCGGTCACGGACCGTCGGCGGGGTTTACAGCCTGACGACCGGCTCCGGCGGCGTTAACCTTTCCGCGACGCTGATAGGGCTGATTCCCGACGGCTGGCACGGGCTTTGCGTTGTCTTTGCCATACCCGTCGTTTGACTGCCCGGGAGGATGCGGCACCAGTCTCCGCCGCATCCTCCCACCCGGTCTTCCTCAGGTCGAGCGAGCGCCAAACCAGACCGGCGACGCAAAAGGCGGCCTCAATGACAGGAGGACATGAAAAAGGCGGCCCGTATGACCCGGACCGCCTGCCACATTCGTTTCGTCCAGCCGTTCAGTTGGCTGCGGCGACGCCCTGGTCGGCCATCAACTGCTGCAATTCGCCGGCCTCGTACATCTCCATCATAATGTCGCTGCCACCGACGAATTCGCCCTTCACATAAAGCTGGGGAATGGTCGGCCAGTCGGAAAAGGCCTTGATCCCCTGACGGATCGCCTGATCCTGCAAGACGTCCACGCTGTCATAGGCGACGCCCAGATGCTCCAGGATCGCAATGGCGCGGCTGGAAAAGCCGCATTGCGGAAAGAGCGGCGTGCCCTTCATGAAAAGCACGACGTCATTGCCGTTCACGATGTCGGCGATCCGCTGCTGCACGGCGTCGGTCATTATCTGGTCCATTCCTGTCAGGCGCCAAAACGGCGCGGGCTTTGTCCAATGGCGGTTAATTGGGGACGGCGGTTGTCAGTTGCAAGGCGTGGAGCACCCCGCCCATGCGCCCGTCCAGCGCGGCATAGACCGCCCGCTGCTGCGCGATGCGGCTCATGCCCCGGAAACTCTCCGCCACGACGCGCGCCGCATAATGGTCGCCGTCGCCGGCAAGGTCGGTGATCTCGACCTGCGCATCGGGGATCGCGGCGCGGATCATGTCCGCTATTTCTTCGGCAGCCATCGGCATGGCGGAACGGTCCTGACGCTTATTGGGCTTCGATGAACATGCGGCGGGCGATGACCTGCTGCTCGTCCAGCGCGGCGCGGACGCCTGCTTCGTCGATGTCGATTCCGGCCTGGGTCATGTCGCCCATCAGCTTGCGGATGACATCCTCGTCGCCTGCTTCCTCGAAATCGGCCTGCACGACCGCCTTGGCATAGGCGTCCGTTTCTTCGGGCGTCAGGCCCATCTTCGCCGCTGCCCATTCGCCGAGCAGCCGGTTGCGCCGCGCCTGGATGCGGAACTGCATCTCCTGGTCGTGCGCGAACATGTTTTCAAAGGCCTTTTCGCGGTCGTCGAAAGTGGTCATGCCTGTGCCCCGTAAAAGGTGAAACGGATCGTCCGATCCGAAATAGGAAGATCGCGACGCTTACGCAACGGCGGGCGCCAGCCAGGGACGCGCGCCGGCGTCCTTCGCCTCGAACGCGCCGATCGCGTCCGCCTGCCCCAGCGTCAGTCCGATCTCGTCCAGACCGCCCAGCAGGCAATGCTTGCGGAAGGGATCGATCTCGAACTGGAAGCGGTCCTGGAACTGCGTCGTGACCGTCTGATGCTCCAGATCGACATGGATCGGGTCCGTCCGGGCGACCTCCATCAGCCGGTCGATGGCCTCCTGCGGCAGGACCACCGTCAATATGCCGTTCTTGAACGCGTTGCCGGAGAATATGTCGGAAAAGCTGGGCGCGATCACCACCTTGATGCCCAGGTCGGCCAGCGCCCAGGCGGCATGCTCGCGGCTGGACCCGCAGCCGAAATTGTCGCCCGCGATCAGGATCGGGCTGCCCGCATATTCCGGATCGTCGAAGACATTGCCCGGCTCCTTGCGCAGCACTTCGAAGGCGCCCCGGCCCAGGCCGGCGCGGGAAATGGTCTTCAGCCAATGCGCCGGGATGACGATGTCCGTGTCGACATTCTTCATCCCGAACGGATAGGCGCGGCCTTCGACGATATTCAGCTTGTCCATCAATGCGCCTGCTTGCTCTCCGGGCGCGGCGTGTCTTCCGCGCGCCCCAGGGTCGCCGCCATGGCGGCACTTGCCAGCGCGCCCAGCGCCAGCAGCCAGAATACCTTTTTCATGCGACCGCCTCTCCCCTTTTTTCACCCATCAATTCGCGCACGTCGGTCAGATGTCCGGTGATGGCGGCCGCGGCCGCCATGACGGGCGAGACGAGGTGCGTCCGCGACCCCGGCCCCTGCCGACCCATGAAATTGCGGTTGCTGGTGGAGGCGCAGCGCTCGCCCGCGGGCACCTTGTCCGGGTTCATGCCCAGGCAGGCGGAACAGCCCGGCTCGCGCCATTCGAAACCGGCCTCCACGAAGATGCGGTCCAGCCCTTCGGCTTCCGCCTGACGCTTGACCAGCCCGGAACCGGGCACAACCATGGCATGCTTGATGCCGCTGGCGATATGGCGGCCCTTGAGCAGGGCGGCGGCGGCGCGCAGATCCTCTATCCGGCTGTTGGTGCAACTGCCGATGAAGACATGTTCGATGACTACATCCTCCATCCGCTGCCCGGCGGAAAGCCCCATATAGTCGAGCGATTTCTGCGCGGCCGCCCGCTTGGAGGCGTCGGCGAAGCTCTCCGGATCGGGCACCGCACCCGTCACCGGCACGACATCCTCCGGGCTGGTGCCCCATGTGACGTTCGGGACGATGTCGGCGGCGTCGATGACGACGCTCTTGTCGAACACCGCACCTTCGTCCGTCGCCAGCGTCTTCCAATAGGCGACGGCCGCCTCCCATTCCGCGCCCTTGGGGGCCATGGGGCGGCCTTCCAGATAGGCGAAGGTCTTTTCGTCGGGCGCGAACAGGCCGGATCGCGCGCCCGCCTCGATCGACATGTTGGCGACGGTCAGTCGACCCTCGATCGACATGTCGCGGAAGACGGAACCGCGATATTCCATGACATAGCCGGTGCCGCCCGCCGTCCCGATGCGGCCGCAGATCGCGAGCGCGACATCCTTGGGCGTGACGCCATAGCCCAGCTCGCCCTCGACCACGACCTCCATCGTCTTCGACTGCTTCAGAAGCAGCGTCTGGGTGGCGAGGACATGCTCGACCTCCGACGTGCCGATGCCGAAGGCCAGCGCGCCCAGCGCGCCGTGCGAACTGGTATGGCTGTCGCCGCAAACCAAGGTGGTGCCCGGCAGGGTGAAGCCCTGTTCCGGCCCCACGACATGGACGATGCCCTGTTCCGGGTCCGCGTCCCCGATCAGGCGGACGCCGAATTCCGGCGCGTTCCGTTCCAGCGCCGCAAGCTGCTGCGCGCTTTCCGGATCGGTGATCGGGATGCGCTTGCCCGCCGCATCGCGGCGCGCCGTGGTCGGCAGGTTATGATCGGGCACCGCCAGCGTCAGATCGGGGCGACGCACCTTGCGGCCCGCAAGGCGCAGTCCTTCGAACGCCTGGGGACTCGTCACCTCATGCACGAGATGGCGATCGATATAGATCAGGCAGGTGCCATCGGGACGGCGTTCGACGACATGCGCGTCCCAAATCTTTTCATAGAGCGTGCGAGGCTTGACCATAGTGATTTCCCCCTAGACCCAGACAGGACAGGGGAAAAGGGGAAAAGCGGCCAAATTTCCGCTTTTCGCGGACGGCCCCGGCGGGGGCGCAAGGTCAGGCGGTCAGGCGGCGCGATGGTCCTCCACGATGCGCCCGGCGGCGCCGACTTCCGCTTCATGGCTTTCCTCCCGCCATGTTTCGGCAAGGGCGGCGCTTTCCCATTCGCGCATCGCGGGGATCGCCAGCATATGATCGACCCAGGCCTGCGCCGCCGGCCCGACATTCAGTCCATAGGTGCGCACCCGGAAAGCGACCGGCGCGTAAAAGGCGTCGCCCGCGGTAAAGGCGGACCCGGCCAGAAACGGCCCGCCGAAACGGGAAAGCCCCTCCCCCCACATTTCCGCGAGCCGGGCGATATTCCGGTTGAGCGCGGGCGAGGGCAGATGCGGCTCCACCCGCACGCCGACATTCATCGGGCAATCGTTGCGCAGTGTGGCGAAACCGCTGTGCATTTCCGCCACGGCCGATTGCGCCCACGCCCGCGCCGCCTCTTCCTTTGGCCAGACCTCCGCATGCCGATCCGCCAGATAAAGCGCGATACCCAGCGAATCCCAGACCGTCCTCTCGCCGTCGATCAGCACGGGCACTTGGCCGGTGGGCGAAAAGGCGCGGAAGGCGGCGTAATTCTCGGCGGCGGCGAACGGCTCCATCCGGTCGGTGAAAGCTATGCCCAGAGCCTTCATCAGCACCCAGGGGCGCAGCGACCAGCTTGAATAGTTCCGGTTGGCGGTGATGAGGGTGTAGGACATCGGCTTTTCCCCTTTGCTGGACGGCGCAAAGGATAATCGCCTTCGCTTCCCGGCAAAAGCTGGAACGGGCGGAGCGTTCACAAGCTGCGCTTATGAAAAAAACGGCCCGGAGCGCGAAGCTCCGGGCCGTCAAGTCCTTCCACCCTGATTGCGGGGCTTGCACCCCCGCAATCCGGACTGTTTAGCGGCTTCAGGCCGCGAACTGATTCCCCCGCGGCGGTCAGGCCGCAAACTGATTCATCGTGTTGTGGATGCCGCCCGCCTTCAGCGCCGCTTCACCCGCGAAATATTCCTTGTGATCATCGCCAATGTCCGAACCGGACATGTTCTGGTGCTTGACGCAGGCGATGCCCTGGCGGATTTCCTTGCGCTGGACGCCCGCGACATAGCCGAGCATGCCCGCCTCGCCGAAATATTCCTTGGCAAGGTTGTCGGTCGACAGGGCGGCCGTGTGGTAGGTCGGCAGGGTGATGAGGTGATGGAAGATGCCGGCCCGCGCCGCCGCATCCTTTTGGAAGGTGCGGATCTTCTCATCGGCCTCAAGGCCCAGTTCGGTCGCGTCGTAATCGGCGCTCATCAACTTCGCCCGGTCATAGGCGCTGACATCCTTGCCCTCGGCGGTCCAGCGGTCGAAAACCTGCTGGCGGAAGTTCAGCGTCCAGTTGAACGACGGCGAATTGTTGTAGACCAGCTTCGCATTGGGGACGACTTCGCGGATGCGGTCGACCATGCCCGCGATCTGCTCGACATGCGGCTTTTCGGTTTCGATCCACAGCAGGTCCGCGCCGTTCTGGAGCGAGGTGATGCAGTCGAGGACGACGCGGTCCTCGCCGGTTCCAGCGCGGAACTGGAACAGGTTGGACGGCAGGCGCTTGGGACGAAACAGCTTGCCGTCGCGGGCCAGCACGACATCGCCGCGCAGGGTGGTGATGTCGGTGACCTCCTCGACGTCGAGGAAGCTGTTATACTGGTCGCCCAGGTCGCCCTCTTCCTTGCTGTAGGCGATCTGCTTGGTCAGGCCAGCGCCCAGCGAGTCGGTGCGGGCGACGATGATGCCGTCGTCGACGCCCAGTTCCAGGAAGGCGTAGCGGACGGCGCGGATCTTCGCGAGGAAGTCCTCATGCGGCACGGTGACCTTGCCGTCCTGGTGGCCGCACTGCTTTTCGTCCGAGACCTGGTTTTCGATCTGGATGCAGCAGGCGCCCGCTTCGATGAACTTCTTGGCGAGCAGGTAGGTCGCCTCGGCATTGCCGAAGCCCGCGTCGATGTCGGCGACGATGGGGACGACATGGGTTTCGTAGGTGTCGATGTCGTGCTGGATCTTCTGCGTCTTGACTTCGTCGCCGGCTTCGCGGGCGGCGTCGAGGTCGCGGAACATCATGCCCAGTTCGCGGGCGTCGGCCTGCTTCAGGAAGGTGTAGAGTTCCTCGATCAGCGCGGGGACGCTGGTCTTTTCATGCATCGACTGGTCGGGCAGCGGGCCGAATTCGCTGCGCAGGGCAGCGACCATCCAGCCGGACAGATAGAGATAACGGCCCTTGGTGGTGCCGAAATGCTTTTTGATGCTGATCATCTTCTGCTGGCCGATGAAGCCGTGCCAGCAGCCCAGCGACTGGGTGTAGTTGGCCGGGTCGGCATCATAGGCCGCCATGTCGCGGCGCATGATGCCGGCGGTGTAGCGGGCGATGTCGAGGCCGGTGTGAAAACGGTTCTGGAGGCGCATGCGGGCGACCGATTCGGCGGCGATGCCATCCCAATGGCCTTGCCCGCCGATGGTGGCGCCCGCTTTCGTGATTTCCTGGCTGTAGGTCATGATGGCTCGATTCCATGAACGAAGTGGAGAAGTGATGACGGTTTTCTAGAGGGGGTTTCGCGGGTGCGGCAGGGGCTGCGAAGTTCAGTTGTAGAAGTTTACAAGATTTGCGTGTAAGGTTGTAAAGCCTGCACAGGAGCGCTTTACGACATGGCCAAGGATCGTCCGGTTTACATGGGGCCGCGCCTGCGCAGGCTGCGGCGGGAACTGGGGCTGACCCAGGCGGACATGGCGGCGGACCTGGAGATTTCGGCCAGCTATGTCGCGCTGCTGGAGCGCAACCAGCGGCCGCTGACCGCCGACATGCTGTTGCGGCTGGCGCGCACCTACAAGATGGACATGAGCGAACTGGCGGGCGACGGCGGCGCGGAGCAGACGGCGCGGTTGCAGGCGGTGCTGAAAGACCCGATGTTCGCGGACATCGACCTGCCCGCGCTGGCGACCGGGGACGTGGCGGTCAATTATCCGGGAATCACCGAGGCCTTGCTGCGGCTGCACACGGCCTATCGCGAGGAGCAACTGGCGCTGGCGGATCGGGGGGTGGAACGGGAGGATGCCGCCGAAGCGCCCGATCCGGTGGCCGAATCGCGGCGCTTCCTGGGGGCGCGGCGCAACAGCTTTCCGCTGCTGGACGACGCCGGGGAGAAGCTGGCGCAGGAGGTGGAGGCGGCGGGCGGCCTGGCCGGATGGCTGAAGGCGAAGCATAACCTGCGGGTCCGGCGCCTGCCCTCCGACGTGATGGCGGGGTCGATGCGGCGGCTGGACCGGCATCGCGACGCGGTGCTGCTGGACGACGCGCTGGACGGGGCAAGCACCCAGTTCCAGCTTGCCTTGCAGATCGCCTATCTGGAGATGCGGCGCGATTTCGACGCGCTGCTGAAGGACGGCCAGTTCGCCAGCGAGAGCGGGCGGCGGCTGACGCGGCGGGCGCTGGCCAGCTATGGCGCGGCGGCGATAGTGATGCCCTATACCGTCTTCGCCAGGGCGGTGGAGGCGCGGCGTTACGATGTGGAGGCGCTGGCCCGGCAGTTCGGCGCGAGTTTCGAGCAGACCGCACATCGTCTGACCACGCTGCAGAAGCCGGGGCAGGAGCGCATCCCCTTCTTCTTCCTGCGGGTCGACCATGCGGGCAATGTCAGCAAGCGGCTGGACGGCGCGGGCTTTCCCTTTGCGCGTCATGGCGGTTCCTGTCCGCTCTGGTCGGTGCATCATGCGTTCGAGCGGCCCCGCGAGGTGCTGACGCAGTGGCTGGAACTGCCGGACGGGCAGCGATTCTTCTCCATCGCGCGGACGGTGACGGCGGGCGGCGGCGGTTGGGGCGCGCCGAAGATCGAGCGGGCCATCGCGCTGTGCTGCGCGGCGGAGCATGCGCATCGGCTGATCTATGCGGCGGGGGAAGCGCCGCCGGAGCCTACGCCGATCGGGGTGACGTGCCGCCTGTGCCATCGCAGCCAGTGCATGGCGCGGTCCGCGCCGCCGATCGGGCGCGATATGCTGCCGGAGGATTTCCGGCGGACCCACGCGCCGTTCGGCTTCGCGGACGGTTGAGGCGGCCGGGCCAGGCAATGCGGACAAATTTGGAAATGTCGGGAATGGCCATGAGCGGACATTAGTTTTTCGTCACCCCGGACTTGATTCGGGGTCCCGCTTTTGCCTCTACACCGCGCCCAGCCCAAGGCAGCGGGACCCCGGATCAAGTCCGGGGTGACGAATAGGGGGGAGGGGTGACGAATAGGGGAACGTCCGCAATCCACCCAAATCGCCCGGTCCGGCGGATCGTGAGTCTTCCACGCCGCCTATCCCTCGATCAGGTCGAGATAGGCGACGACATCATTGTCGGTGGCAAGGAACAGGCCGTCCTGCATGTCCTGCGGCTGCCGCTCCGCGATGCGCAGGGCTTCGCTCAGGGGACCGTAGAACAGCGTCGTCGCACCGCCGCCGCCATCGGCGTCGCTGAGGTGGTAGAGGCGGACGGTGGCTGAGCCATAGGTGGTGCGCATGGGACGATTATCGGCGCCGCGGCGCCGGCATGCAAGCGGGATGCGTCGGGTCGGGGCGGACATGCCTTCCGATCGCCTGGAAATCGATCCAGGAACCGTCAGCGCCGGTCCGTCACCTTGATCCCGCTCGCCAGGCGGTTCGGGCCGATCTTCACCGCATCGTCGGTGAAATTGGCGACGAAGCTGCTGTTGCGCTGCAGTCCCGGTACGAAGGAGGCGCTGTTGTTCGCGATGGAAAGGTTCGTGCTGTCCTGTTCCCGCCCCTCCGGCGCCACGGTGATGAAGGCGCTGTAATTGTCCTTGTCGCGCCCCTGCACCATCTCGTTGCCGCTGATCGTGCCGCTCGCCCCGTTGGACAGGTCGATCATATAGTTGGTGAGCCGCCCGCCGCTGTCGTCGAAGCTGTTGTCGGTGATGGTGACGCGGGGCGTGCGGGTTTTCAGATAATGGCCGCCATCGCCCTGGTCGAAGCGCGAGCGCGTGACCGACAGGCTGCCATAGCGGCCCGCATAGATGCCGTGGGCGCAGGCGAGGGCGCGGTCGCAGCGCCCCAGATGGCGGAAGGTCGACCTGTCGATGCTGATCGCGTTGCCCGGCGCGTCGCCGGTCAAGATCCCTTCCTCGCTGTTGCGGAACAGGCTGTTGGTGACGGTCAGGTCGCCGCTTTCCAGCCGGATGCCCGCGCCGTTGCCGTCGGGCACGCGCAGGTTCTGGAAGATGAGGCCGTCGATGCTGCTCGACCGTCCGCGCAGCACCAGCGCCGCCTTCTCCTCGCAGGCCACGCCGTCCAGGATCGCGGTGCCCGGCTTCTGCGCGCGGATGGTGACGTCGCCGCCCTGCTGCACCGCGCATTGCGCATAGCTGCCCGGCGCCACCAGAACCGTGCCGCGGCCGTCGCCGATCGCCCTGATCGCCTCCCCCAGCGTCGCATAGCTTCGCCCGCTTTCCGCCACGGTGAAGGGCGAGGTCACGCCCTGCGCCAGCGCGGTTGCCGTCACGGCGGCGGAGATCAGCAGGATGGTGGAAAAAAGGCGCATATCGAAGGATATAGAAGAAGGCGCTTTCCCGGCCAATGCGGAGTCATGGTTAACGAAATCTTGTTCCGCTATGGGACAGCGGGCAAAGGCCTCTTGCATTTGGCGCGTCGCCCGCGATTCCGCGACTTTGGCCGCGCCGCGCAAATGCGCATCATGACGGTTGGCGCAGGCGCGGTTGCGGGTTAAGCCTTGTCCGGACATGATTTCCGCCCCTTCCCGTCCCTTTCCAGCCTGGCTGACCCTTGGCGGAGCCGCCCTGATGGCGGCGATGTCGGGAAGCTGCTCGAATGAGGGGAGCGGCCCGGTCACGGTCAGCGTGATCGGCAGCCCCGCCGATTTCGCCAAGCCGCTCGAAAATCTGCCCGATCCCGGATCGAAGCTGTTTCTGGAAGCCACCGCGCAGGGGCTGGTGGCGTTCGACGCCGGGGGGGAGATATTGCCCGCCCTGGCCCAGCGCTGGATCGTCGAGGACGATGGCCGCAGCTACATCTTCCGCCTGCGCCGGGCGTTCTGGCCGGACGGCCGCAAGGTGCTGGCGAAGGATGTCGGGCGGCTGCTGATGGCGCGGATAGAGGCGCTGCGCCGGCTGGACCCCGCCGGGCCGCTGGATGCGGTGCAGGACGTGGTCGCGATGACGGGCGAGGTGATCGAGATCAGGCTGGCGGCGCCGCGCCCCTATGTGTTGCAGATGCTGGCCCAGCCGCAGATGGCGATCCTGTCGCGGGAAGGCGGGACCGGCCCCTATCGGCGGGAGAACCGGGGCGGCATTCCGGACAAGGCGCTGGTGCTGACGCCGGTGGAGCGGGCCACGAACGAATCCGGCGACGAACTGCCGGTGCCCGCCTGGCAGACCCGGATCGTCCGGGCGGAGCGGGCGGCGCTCGCCATCACCCGTTTCCAGCAGGGCAAGGCCGCGCTCGTGCTGGGCGGGCGCTTTTCCGACCTGCCGCTGCTGGTGCCGGCGGGGGTCGACCGCGACGATGTGCGGATCGATCCGGTGCAGGGGCTGCTGGGACTGGCGGTGACGGGCCGGAGCGGGGCGAGCGGCAAGCTGCTGGAGGATGACGGCGTGCGGCGGGCGATCAACATGGCGATCGACCGCAGCCGCCTGCCGGTGATGTTCCCCGTCGGCGGCTGGGCCACGACCGAGCAGATCGTGCCGGGACAGATCGACCTGCCCGGACCGCCCGCCGCGCCGGATTGGTCCGGCCTGCCGCAGGAGGAACGCTGGGCGCAGGGACAGGCGGTCATGAAGCGCTGGCGCAGCGAGCATGGCGACCCGCCGGTTTTGCGCGTGGCCCTGCCCAGGGGGCCGGGCTCCACCCTGCTGTTCGGGCTGGTGCGGCATGACCTGGGCATGATCGGCCTGGCGGTCGAGCGGGTCGACCTGACGGCCGACGCCGATCTGCGGCTGGTCGACGAGGTCGCGGCCTATGACAGCGCGCTCTGGTATCTGGGGCGGATCGGCTGCGCGCGGAAGGTGCATTGCTCGGCGGAGGCGGAGGCGCAATTGCAGGCGGCGAGCCTTGCCGCCAGCCTGGACGAGCGCATGGCCCGCGTGGCGCAGGCAGAGGCGCTGATGCAGGCGCATAACGGCTTCATCGCGCTGGGCGCGCCGGTGCGCTGGTCTCTGGTGGCGCGGCGGCTGACCGGCTTCATGGCGTCGCCCAGGGCGCGGCACCCATTGAACCATCTGTTCAGGAGCACCAACTAGAGCATCGAAAGCCGATGCTTGGAGGACGGATGATGGCGATTTCGCAGGACCAGTTCGACCGGATCGTGCGCGACATGCCCGGATTCGGCCGCGATCCGGCTTCGGTGCGCAGGCGGATCGAGATGATGGAGGCGATGCTGGAGGGGCTGTTCGTCCTTCCCGGCACCAACCGGCGGGTCGGGCTGGACAGTCTGGTGGGGCTGATCCCCGTGGTGGGCGATTTCGCCACGGCCGCCATGGGGGCGTGGATCGTGTGGGAAGCGCGGAACCTGGGCATGTCGAAATGGCAGCTCACGCGCATGGCGGCCAATGTCGGCTTCGACACGCTGATCGGCGCCATTCCCTTTGCCGGGGACGTTTTCGATTTCTTCTACAAGTCCAACAGCAAGAATCTGCGCATCATCCGCAGGCATCTGGACCGGCATCATCCTTCGACGGTGATCGTCGAGGGTTAGGCTGTATCGACATGCAGCCCTGGCGGCCTGCAAATGCGCCTAGCGGTGGGCAAGCGCCGCGGCGCATGCGCGACTTCAGGCAAAGGCGAAATCGAGGCCGATGTCGGCGGCCGGGGCCGACTGGGTGAGGCGGCCGACGCTGATATAGGTGACGCCGGTTTCCGCCTTGGCGCGGATGCTGTCCAGCGTGACGCCGCCAGACGCTTCGGTGGGGACGCGCCCGCCGACCAGCGTCACCGCCCCGCGCAGGGTGGGCGCGTCCATATTGTCGAGCAGGAGGTGCGTGGCCCCGGCGGCAAGCGCGGGTTCGATCTGGTCGACGCGGTCGACCTCCACGATGATGCTGGCGATCCCGGCGGCGGCGGCGCGGCGGACGGCCTCCTCCACCGATCCGGCGACGGCGACATGATTGTCCTTGATCATCGCCGCGTCCCAAAGCCCCATGCGGTGATTGGTCGCGCCGCCCATGCGGGTCGCATATTTTTCCAGCACGCGAAGGCCCGGAATGGTCTTGCGCGTGTCGAGCAGCGTCGCGCCGGTGCCCAGGATCGCGTCGACATAGGCGCGGGCCATGGTGGCGATGCCGGTCAGGTGCTGGACGGTGTTGAGCGCGGACCGCTCGGCCGTCAGCATGGCGCGGGCCTTGCCCCGGATGCGCATGATGTCGGTGCCCGCCGCCACGCGGTCGCCATCCTGCCGGAGCAGTTCGATCTCCACATCCGGATCGAGCGCGCGGAAGAAGGCGGCGGCGATGGGCAGGCCCGCCAGCGTCACGGCGTCGCGGCTGTCCATCACGCCGTCGAACATCGCGTCGGCGGGAATCACCGCCTCGCTGGTGACGTCGCGGCCGTCCGGGCCAAGATCCTCCGCCAGGGTGGAGGCGATGAAGGCGTCGAGATCGAAGCCGGGGAGAGAGAAGGTCATAAGTACGAAAGCGCCTTCAGCTCAAAATGGCCAGTCGTCTCATCAAAAGCCATCAAACGCCACCGCAGCCCTTTACGTTCTTTAACAACCCATGGAGATGCAGATTCAACACCCTGACCCGGTACGCCTTTAACTACTATGGCATCCAACCAATTATCAAAATTTCTAGCCGCCATCCGGAAATGTTCTTCTCTTTTATTTTTACCGGCTGCATTCCAGTTCTCAATCGGGCCACAGTTTAAAAGCGAATTTAGGCTCAAAGTAGGCCAATCGATTTCACAATGCCACAGCGTTACGCAAACACCATGTTCCGCAGCAGCGCTCCAGTGAAGTCGAGGAAGTCTTAGATTGTATCCAAGCTTGCCGAACGCCTCTCCGTATTTCACGAGCGCGCGCCCAGATCGCCCTGCCCGACCGTGCCGCTCGCCATTTCGAGCATGCGGTCGAGGCTTTTCTTCGCGGCGAGGCGCAGCCCCTCCTCCATCTCGATGCGCGGCTGGAGGTCGCGCAGCGCCAGATAGAGCTTTTCCATCGTGTTGAGCGCCATATAGGGGCAGATGTTGCAGTTGCAGTTGCCGTCCGCGCCGGGCGCGCCGATGAAGGTCTTTTCCGGCACCGCCTTCTGCATCTGGTGGATGATGTGCGGTTCGGTGGCGACGATCAGCGTGTCGCCGGCCATGGTCTTGGAAAATTCCAATATGCCGCTGGTGGAGCCGATATAGTCGGCGTGGTCGACGATGTGCGGCGGGCATTCCGGATGCGCCGCCACGGGCGCGCCGGGATGCTGGGCCTTCAGCTTCAGCAGTTCGGTTTCGCTGAACGCCTCATGCACGATGCAGACGCCCGGCCAGAGCAGCATGTCGCGGCCGAGCTTGCGCTTCAGATAGCCGCCCAGATGCTTGTCGGGGCCGAAGATGATCTTCTGCTCCTTCGGAATCTGCGCCAGGATCTTTTCCGCCGAGGAGGAGGTGACGATGATGTCGGAAAGCGCCTTCACCTCCGCCGAGCAGTTGATGTAGCTGAGCGCGATATGGTCGGGATGCGCCTCCCGGAAGGCCTTGAACTGGGCGGGCGGGCAACTGTCCTCCAGACTGCATCCCGCGTCCATGTCGGGCAGGATCACGATCTTTTCCGGCGAGAGGATTTTCGCCGTTTCCGCCATGAAGCGCACGCCGCAGAAGGCGATGACGTCCGCGTCCGTCTCCGCCGCCTTGCGCGAGAGTTCCAGGGAATCGCCCACGAAATCGGACAGGTCCTGGATTTCCGGCTTCTGGTAATAATGGCCGAGGATGACGGCGTTGCGTTCCTTGCGCAGCCGGTCGATCTCCGCGCGCAGGTCGATCCCCTGCGGGATTCCGGTGATGGCGTTCATGTCCCTACCCTGCTCCTTGAAGGGCCTTCATCCAGCGCCCCCCTAACGGGCGTTGCGCCTGTTGGCCAGTACCTCGTTGATGGCCGCCGTCACGTCCCATCGGTCCCGGTTGCGGTCCGCCAGGTGAAGCGCCTCAGCGCAACCGCCATCGCCCGTCCCCCGTCGCGGCGGCGATGCCGCGCCCGTCGAGGTCGATGAGATGCGCCAGCACCGAACGCCCCGCCGCGCTGTGCAGGCGCGGGTCGACGCCCTTGTACATTTCCACGACCATGTCGGGGATTTCCGACGCGCCGTTGCGTTCCAGGAAGCGCAGTATCTGGCCCTCCCGCTGCTTGCGATGGCCCATCATGCCGCGCACCAGCCGCTGCGGATTGTCGACCGGATCGCCATGCGCCGGATAATAGACGGTGTCGGTCCGGTCGAGCAGCCGCTGCATCGAGGCCATATAGGCCGCCATGTCGCCGTCGGGCGGGGAAACGATGCTGGTGGACCAGCCCATCACATGATCGCCGGTGAACAGGGCCTTTTCCTCCAGCAGGGCGAAGCAGAGATGGTTGGAGGTGTGGCCGGGCGTGGCCACGGCGGCGAGCGTCCAGCCCCGGCCGCCGATCCGTTCGCCGTCCGCCAGCACGCGGTCCGGGCGATAGGCCGCGTCGAAGGCGGCGTCGGCGCGGGGGCCATCATCCTCCAGCGTCAGCGGCGCGCAACCGATGACCGGCGCGCCGGTCCGCTCGCCCAGCGGCGCGGCGGCGGGGCTGTGGTCGCGATGGGTGTGGGTGCAGAGGATCGCCGTCACCGGACGCCCCCCTATCGCCTCGATCAGCGCGGCCAGATGCGCCGGATCGTCCGGACCGGGATCGATCACCGCCACATCCTCCGCGCCCACCAGATAGGTCTGCGTGCCCGTATAGGTGAAGGGCGACGGATTGGGCGCCAGCACGCGCCCCACCAGCGGGGAAAGCCGCATCAGCGCGCCGGTCGGAAGGTCGGCCAGATCGAAGGGAGTTGCCATGTCCCATCCCATGTGCCCATTTCCGGGCGGTTTTCAAGGGCGATCCCCTGCCCTATCATGGCGCCATGGCGGCGGACGATCTTTGCGAGCAGTGGCGGCGGCATCTGGCGCTCGACCGGCGGCGCTCGGTGCATACGGTGCGCGCCTATGTGGCGACCGCCGAGCGATTGCTGGCCTTCCTGGAGGAGCATCGCGGCGAAGCGGCGACGGCGGCGATGCTGGCGGGGATCGAACAGGCCGACCTGCGCGCCTTCCTGACGGTGCGGCGGCTGGACGGGATCGGCAATGTCTCGGCGGCGCGGGAATTGTCGGCGGTGCGGGGTTTCCTGCGCTTCGTCGGCGGGGAGGATGCGCGAGTGCCGATGCTGAAGGGGCCTCGCGTGAAGCGCGGCCTGCCCCGCCCTGTCTCGCCCGACGAGGCGGTGGCGCTGGCCGGGGACATCGCCGAAACGGCGCGGGAGGAATGGATCGGCGCCAGGGACTGGGCGGTGCTGCTGCTGCTTTACGGGGCAGGACTGCGCATCGGGGAGGCGATGGCGCTGACCGGCGCGGCGCTGCCCCTGGGAGAGACTTTGCGCGTCACCGGCAAGCGGGGCAAGACGCGGATCGTGCCTTTATTGCCCCAGGTGCGGAAAGCGATGGAGGCCTATGTGGCGCTCTGCCCCTTCGGGCAGGAGAAGGACGCGCCGCTGTTCCGGGGGGCGCGGGGCGGGCCGCTGTCGCCTGCGTTGATCCGCCGGGCCGTGCAGGGGGCGCGAGGGAGGCTGGGGCTGTCCGACCGGACGACGCCCCATGCCTTGCGGCACAGCTTCGCGACGCACCTGCTGGGGCGCGGGGCGGATCTGCGGTCGTTGCAGGAGTTGCTGGGCCATGCCAGCCTGTCCTCCACGCAAATCTATACGCAGGTGGATGCCGCGCATCTGCTTGACGTTTACCGGAACGCGCATCCGCGGGCGTGAAGTCCATTCCCTCGTCTGAACTGGGTTCCTGCCTTCGCAGGAACACGGGATATCCCCGGATCAGCCCCTGGGTTTCCAGGTCGCCAGCCGCCAGAGGTAGAAGAGGACCGCCCCCACCACGCAGGCCGTGGCAACCGGCCCCACATATTTGTCGATGTCGCGGAAATTCTGTCCGAGTATGTAGCCCGCATAGGCAAGGACGATATTCCACACCAGCGCCCCGCCGCTGGTCCACAGCAGGAAGCGGACATGCCCCATGCGGAACAGACCGGCGGGCAGCGAGATCATCGTGCGGAAGGCGGGCATGAAGCGGAAGACGAACACCACGATCTGCCCATATTTGCCGAAGATATGGTCGAGCGCCTCGACATCCTTCCACTCCAGCGTCGCCCAACGGCCATAGCGGTCGACGAGCGGCTTCAACCGGCCGAAGCCCAATATATGGCCGACCAGATACCAGAAATAATTGCCGACGGTGGTGCCGACGGTGCCCGCGAACAGCAGCCATCCCATCTCCATCCGGCCCTGGCCGACGCGGATGCCGCCGATGCCCATGATGAGCTCGGACGGGATCGGCGGAAATATGTTCTCGATCACCATCAGGGCGAAAATGCCCCAATAGCCGCCCGCGTCGATCAGGCGGAGAACCCAGTCGGTCATGATGCGACGTGGCTCAGGCGGCCGCCCGCGCCGCCAGCCGGGCGTCGATCGCGTCCCAGATCATGCCGCCCGTGTCGGTGCCGTTGAAGGCGTCGATGGAAACGATGCCGGTGGGCGAGGTCACGTTGATTTCCGTCAGCCATTCGCCGCCGATCACGTCGATCCCGACGAAAAGAAGCCCGCGCCGCTTGAGTTCCGGGCCAAGGGCTTCGCAGATTTCCATTTCGCGTTCAGTGAGGACGGTCTTGGCCGCCGATCCGCCGACGGCGAGGTTGGAGCGGATCTCGCCCGCGCCGGGAATGCGATTGACCGCGCCCGCGACTTCGCCGTCGACCAGCACGATGCGCTTGTCGCCCTCCGCGACGCCGGGAATAAAGGCCTGGACCATGAACGGTTCGACCCAGGATGCGTTGAACAGTTCCACCAGCGCGGACAGATTCGCGCCGGACCGCCCGACATGGAAGACGGCGTTGCCCGCATTGCCGTAAAGCGGCTTCACCACGATCTCGCCATGCTGGGCGAGAAAGGACTTCACCTGCTCCAGGTCGCGGGTGATCATGGTGGGCGGCATGAAGCGTGCATAATCCAGCACGAACAGCTTTTCCGGCGCGTTGCGGACGGAGGCGGGGTCGTTCACCACCAGCGTCTCCTCCTGCACCCGCTCCAGAAGGTGGGTGGCGGTGATGTAGCTGAGGTCGAAGGGCGGATCCTGCCGCATCAGCACCACGTCGACGTCCCGTCCCAGGTCCAGCATCTCCGGCTCGCCGAAGACGAAATGGTCGCCCTCGACCTTCTGCACCTTCACCGGGCGCGCCTTGGCCAGCACGCGGCCGTCGCGATAGGTGAGGTCGGGGGCGAGATAATGATAGAGCCGGTGCCCCCGCGCCTGCCCCGCCAGCATGATGTGGAAGGTCGAATCGCCGCCGATCCTGATCCCCTCCATCGGGTCCATCTGCACGGCGACGGTGAGCGGGTTGAGCTGGGTCACTGCAATCTTTTCCTCTTCTTCCGTTCGTGCTGAGTAGGGCTGAGCTTGTCGAAGTCCCGTATCGAAGCACCGTCCCGCACCCGCCCTTCGATACGCCCCTTCGCCAAGCTCAGGGGCTACTCAGGGCGAACGGAGGTCGAGTCAGCCCCCATGCCAGACATTCGCCAGATGGCGCGGCGGGCGGCCCGGTGCAAGGAGCATCACGTCGATTCGCATGTCGTCGCCCGGTTTCGCGAGGTCGTGGAACAGGATTTCCGCCGCCGCGGCGACCCGCGAAAGGCGGCGTTCGTCGATGGCGAGGTCGAGATCGGCGCCGGTGGCGCGGGCCTTCACCTCGACAAAGGCGAGCATCCCACCGCGCCGGGCGACCAGATCGACCTCTCCGGCGGGCGTGCGCATCCGGCGGCCGACGATCTGCCAACCCTTCAGGCGCAGCCACCAGCCGGCGATCCGTTCCGCCTGCCGCCCGCGTTTTTCGGCGGCCTGTCGCCTCACGCCTTGAGTTCCAGCGCCCGGTCGTAGAGGGCGCGGCGGTCGAGGCCGAGTTTCTTGGCCACCTCCCCCGCCGCCTTGGAGACGGGGAGGCGTTCCATGGCTTCGAGCAGCGCGGCGTCGGCATCCTCCGCGCTGGCGGGCGGGGCTTCGCCGGGCGGGCCGACGATGACGACGATTTCTCCCTTGGGCGGGGCGTCGGCATAGCGGGCGGACAGTTGGGTAAGGGTGCCGGTGGCGGTTTCCTCGAACGCCTTGCTGATCTCGCGGGAGACGGCGGCCTCGCGGTCGCCCAGATGCTCGGCCATGGCGGCCAGGCTTTCCGACAGGCGCTGGCCGCTTTCGTAGAAGACCAGCGTGGCGCGCAGCGCGGCGACCTCAGCCAGCGCATCGCCCCGCGCCTTCTGCTTGGACGGCAGGAAGCCCATGAACAGGAAACGGTCGGTCGGCAGGCCCGACAAAGTGAGCGCGGCGATGGCGGCGCTCGGCCCCGGCAGCGTCGTGATCCGGCGGCCGGCGGCGCGGGCGTCGCGCACCAGCTTGTACCCCGGATCGGAGATCAGCGGGGTTCCCGCGTCGGACAGCAGCGCGACCGATTCGCTCGCCATCCGCTCGATCAGGCGGGCGCGCACCCCTTCGGCGCTATGGTCGTGATAGGGGACCATCGGCCGGTCCGACCCGGCATGGCGCAGCAGGCGTGCGCTGACCCGTGTATCTTCCACGGCGATCACGTCGGCAAGGCGCAGGACTTCGGCCGCGCGGGGGGTAAGGTCTCCAAGGTTGCCGATCGGCCCTGCAACGATGTAAAGCCCAGCCTCAAGCCCAGAACCATCAAGATCAACAATATCAGTTTCCATAAGGATGCCAGATGACAGAGACGGATGCCCCCCGGCAAGCGGACTTGTTCGCTTCCATGAAACGCGCCGGGCGGATTTTGTTCGCAGCGACCGCGCTGCTGGTCGCCGCCTGTCAATCCATCGTGCCCAAAGGCCCCGGCCCGGCCCAGACCGGCCCGACGCAGACCGGCCCCGAAGTGACCGAAGGCCTGCCCACCGACACGCTGCGCCACCGCGTCGCGCTGCTGGTGCCGATGAGCGGCCCCAATGCGGGCGTCGGCCAGTCCATCGCCAATGCGACCACGCTGGCGCTGCTGGACACCAAGGCCGACAAGGTGCGCATCACCACCTATGACACCGGCGTCGGCGCGGCCGCGGCGGCGAACAAGGCGCTGGCGGACGGCAACAAGCTGATCCTGGGGCCGTTGCTGGCGGAGGATGCGCGGATCGTCGGACCCATCGCTGCGCGGGCGAACGTGCCGGTGATCAGCTTCTCCAACGACACCAGCGTCGCCGGAAACGGCGTCTACATCATGGGCTACAACCCCAACCAGTCGATCGAACGGGTGGTGGAATTCGCCAAGGGCAAGGGCCTGTCCAAATTCGCCGCGCTGGTGCCCAAGGGAACCTATGGCGAGCGGTCGGGCACCGCCCTGTTGCGCGCGGTCGAGGGCGCGGGCGCAACCGTGGTGTCGATGCAGACCTTCGACCGCAGCCCCGCCTCCATCACGGCGGCGGTCAGGAAATTGCAGGCATCCTCCAGCTATGACGCGCTGCTGATCGCGGACAGCGGCCGCGTGGCGATGCAGGTCGCGCCGATCGTGCGGAAGAATGGCGGCGCGACGGCGCGGCTGCTGGGCACCGAATTGTGGAATACGGACAGCGGCCTGGCGTCCAGCCCGGTGCTGCGCGGCGCGTGGTTCGCCAGCGTTTCGGATGGGCTCTACAGCCAGCTCGCGACCAAATATCGGGCGCGTTACGGCAATGCGCCGTTCCGGCTGTCGGCTTTGGGTTATGATTCGGTGCTGCTGACCGTGCGGATTGCCCGCGACTGGAAGCCGGGCACGACCTTCCCTGCGGCGCGGCTGCGCGATGCGGGGGGCTTTGCCGGGATCGACGGGGCGTTCCGCTTCGGCCGCGACGGCATTGCGGAACGGGCGCTGGAAGTGTCGGAGATCGGCGCGGGCACCTTCACGGTGGTGGCTCCGGCGCCACGGGCCTTTGCGGAGTAAGGGTTAAGACTTAACCCGCCCCACAGGCAAAATCAGCGGCCACTTTCCGCCTGCATCGATGCGGGCGGAAATGCCGTAGACGCTGGCGAGCCTCGCCTCCGTCAGCACATCGAGCGGCGCGCCGTCGGCCACCGGCGAGCCGTGGTCCATCAGCACCAGCCGGTCGCAATAGCGGGCCGCCATGCCCAGGTCGTGCAGCACGGCGACGACCAGCGATCCCGCCCGCGCCTCCGCCTTCAGCAGGTCCATGACGTCGATCTGATGCCCCGGATCGAGCGCGGCCAAAGGCTCGTCCACGATCAGCGCGGGGGCGCCGACCGCCAGCGCACGGGCCAGCAG
>NZ_ATDO01000089.1:0-8722 GCF_000445085.1 Sphingobium sp. HDIP04
GCGGGCGCGCTCGCCGCCGGACAGTTCGGTCGCCACCCGCCCCTTCAGATGCAGCGCATCGGCGCGCATCAGGGCGGCGTCGATCAGCGCCTCATCCTCCGCGGAAAGGCGGGACAGCGGCCCCAGATGCGGCAGGCGGCCCAGCGCCACCAGCCGCTCCACCGCCAGCGGCCAGTGCAGCGTCTGTCCCTGCGGCAGATAGGCGATGCGCCGGGCGATCTGCTGCCGGCTGAGCCGGCCGCTGTCGACGCCGTCGATGAGGACCGTGCCGCCCGCCCGCCGCACCAGCCCCAGCAGCGCCCGGATCAGGGTCGACTTGCCGGCGCCGTTCGGCCCGATAATGCCCAGCAGGCATCCCGGCTCCAGCAGCAGGTCGACGCCGTTCACCGCCGGATGCCGGCCCAGCCTGACGGAAAGCCCCTGCGCGCGGATCGTCACCATAGCCGCCGCTCCCGCATCAGGTGGATCAGGAAGACGGGCACGCCCAGCAAGGCGGTCAGCACCCCCAGCTTGAGTTCGCTGCTGGTCGGGATCAGCCTGACGCCGATGTCCGCCAGCGTCAGCAGCGCCGCCCCGCCCAGCATGGAGGGCAGCAGGATCGCGGAGGGCGAACGGTCGGTCAGCGGCCGCACCAGATGCGGCACGATCAGCCCGACGAAGCCGATGGCCCCGGACACCGCCACCGCGCCGCCCACGCCTATGGCGACGCCCAGCATCAGGCGGATGCGCGCCCGGCGAAGGTCGATGCCCAGCGCCTGCGCGCCATCCTCCCCCAGCGTCAGCGCGTCCAGCGTCCGCCCGTCTGCGATCAGCAGCGCCGCGCCGACGGCAACGCAGGGCAGCGCGATCCAGACATGGCTGTAGGCGCGGTTTTCCAGGCTGCCCATCAGCCAGCTCATGATCTCCATGGCGGCGAAGGGATTGGGCGACAGGTTCAGCGACAGGCTGATCCCCGCCCCCGCCAGCGTCGCGATGGCGATGCCGGCGAGGATCAGGGTGAGCGGGCTTTCCGCAGGGCCGGCCAGCAGGAACAGCGCGCCTATGCCGATCAGGCTGATGAGGATGGCGAGCGCCGGAAGCGCCAGCGGATGCACCTGCGCCAGCCCGAAATACAGCGCGCAGACGGCGCCGAGGGCCGCCGCGTTGGACGCCCCCAGCACGGAGGGTTCGGCCAGCGGGTTGCGCAGATAGCCCTGAAGCGCGGCGCCGGCGAGGCCCAGCATCGCCCCGACGATCAGGCCAAGCAGCATGCGCGGCAGGCGCAGGTCGATCAGGATGGCGCGGGCGACATCGTCGCCGCCGCCGGTCAGAACAGCAAGGATGCGCTCCGGAGAGAGCGGCACGGCCCCCAGCGTGACGGAGCCGAGGGCGGCGATCAGCATCAACAGGATCAGCGCGGGGATCAGCAGCGGGTGACGGCGGACGCTCATGGCTTGCGCGGCCTTCATTGCTTGCTACAGCGTGCCGTGCTCCTGCGAAGGCAGGAGCACGGTGGTTTGTTGAGGCACAATCCGGGAGCAGCAGCGTGCGGCGCAGAATAATCTTTACAGCGTTCTGCGCCCTGGTCCTGACCGGCGCGGCGCCTGCCCAACCCCGGCGCATCGTGTCGCTCAACACCTGCGCCGATCAATATGTGCTCGCTCTGGCCGACCCGGCGCAGATCGCGGCGCTCAGCCCCTATGGGCACGACCCGGAACTGTCGGCGGCGGTCGGCAAGGCCCGCGCCTTCCGCACGCTCAAGCGCCCGGCGGAGGAAGTGCTGGCGCTGCGGCCCGACCTGCTGATCGGCTTTCCCGAAAACGACGGCGTCGTCGGCGCGCCTCCGGGCCGATGGCGGACTTTGGGGCTGGCGAGCGCGGACGGCTATCCCATGATCCTGGCGCAGATCCGTCAGGTTGCAGCGGCGGTCGGCCATACCGAACGGGGCGAAGCGCTGATCCGGGCCATGAATCGCGACCTCGCCGCCCTGCCCCGCCCGAAGCGTCGCGGGGTTGCCGCCTATTATCAGCGGCGCGGCTATATGACCGGCACCGGCACGCTGGTCGACGACCTGATGCGGCGCGTGGGGCTGGTCAATCTGGCGGGCAGGCTGGGCAAGCCGGCGCTGTCGCAACTGTCGCTGGAGGAGATGATCGCCGCCCGCCCCGACTGGCTGATCGTGGAGAGCGGCAGCGAAGAGGTGGTCGATCAGGGGACGGAGATGCTGCGCCATCCCATATTGCGCGCCATTCCGCGCATCCGCCTGCCGCAGGCGTGGACGGTGTGCGGCGGCCCCGCCTATGTCGATGCGGCGCGGAGCATCGCTGCGCAGCTTGACGGCGCTGCGCACAAGGGCATGGCGCAGCTTGACGGAGCCGTGCGCAAGGGCGCGGCGCGGGTGAACGCCGCGCCGCGCCATTAGGCTATTTTCAGAAGCGCACACGCACGCCGCCGAAGGCCGACCGGCCATAGGTGCCATAGCCATGGACCGTGGCATATTTCTCATCGGTCAGATTGTCGATGCGGCCGTAGATCTCCAGATTCTCCCGGATGGGGAAGGATGCCCGCACGTCCGTCACGGCATAGCCGTCCAACCGGATCGCGTTGGTCGCATCGTTGAAGCTGTCGCCCACCATCGTCACCGTCACGCCGGTCGACAGGCCGAACGGCCAGACATAGTCCGCCGAAACGCTGACCGCATTGGCGGCGCGGCGCGGCAGCCGGGCGTCGGTATTGCGGTCGCGCGCATCGACATGGCTGTAGGCGGCGGTGACGGTCAGCGCATCGACAGGCTTCAGGGCCAGCATCGCCTCCACCCCCTTGGCGCGGGTGCGGTCCAGATTATTGTACCCGCCGTAAAGGCCGATCGAATCATCGTAATTGATCTGGTCCTTCGTATCGCGGCGGAATGCCGTGACGGACAGGATCGCCCGGTCGCCGTCCAGCCTTTGGTCGAAGCCGATATCATAGCTTTTCGACCGTTCGGGACGCAGGCCCGCATTGCCGACGTCAGTGCCGTAAAGCTGATAAAGGGACGGGGCCTTGAACCCTTCGCCATAGCTCATGCGGATATTGGTCGCGCCGTTGTTGGGCGTGTAGTTGGCATTGGCGCCGAAGGTAGTCGCGCCGCCGAACTGGCTGTGATCGTCACGCCGCGCACCGCCGGTCAACGACAGACCCGCAAAGGGCTTCAAGATCGCCAGCGCATAGACGCTGTCGACATCGGCCTTGTGGCTTTCCACCGAGCCGAAGCCGGAGAAGTCATAGTCGGGCCGTTCATGTTCATAGCCGAAGACCAGCTTCGCCTGATCGACCGGCTGATAGACGCCCTCATATTCGAAGCGCAGATTGGTGCCCGAATAGCCATAGGGGCCGAATGCGGATGTATAGTCGCGGTCCATGCGGAACCAGGTCACGGCCGCCCGGTTGGTGAGCCTGCCGTCGAACAGCGACAGGTTCAGCCCGGCATAGCCGACATATTGATCGGATTTGGAGGTGTCCGCCGTGCTGTCCAACACGCCGTTGTCGGTATCCAGATCGGCATGGATATAATAGCCGCGCAGGTCGAGGCTGAGGGTATCGGTGAAGGCCAGCTTCAGCTTGGCGTTGGCGGCGATATTCTCATAGCCGTCCTTTTCCGTGCCATTGGCGGCGGAGGAAATGCCGTCGGTGTTGAAATAGGCGATGCCGACGCCGCCCGATGCGATGCCGCTGCCGCCCGAAACATCCGCCTTGGCGTTCAGCGTGTCGCTATAGCCGTAATCGACCGATGCATTGCCCGCGAAACCGGCGGCAGGCGTGCCGGTCATGACGTTGACGACGCCGCCGACCGCCTGGCTGCCATAGGCGATGGAGTTGGACCCCCGCAAAATTTCGATCCGCCGGATATTGCCGGTCAGCAGATTGCCGAAATCGTACATGTCGCCGATGCCGCTGGTGTCGTTGACCTTGACCCCGTCGATCAGCACCAGCGTCTGCGTCGTTTCCGCGCCGCGCAGCGAAACGCCGGTCACGCCGCCCAGGCTGCCGCTGCGATTGAAGCGCACGCCCGGCGTGGTGGCCAGCAGGTCTACGACGCTGACGCTCTGGCGCGTGCGGATGGTGTCGGCGTCGATGACGGTGACGGCCTGGCCGACCTCGTCGCGGGGCTGCTCGATGCCCAGCGCGGTGACGATGATCTCGTCATCATCGGCGGCGAAGGCGGGCGCGGCCGCAAGCAAAGCGGCAAGAGAGAGGGTGGCTTTCAACATTATATCTGTTTCCCTGAGCGTCGCTGCGACTTCATGGCTCAGGGCATCCGCTCATCGCGGTCGGCGCAGGGGGAAGTCGACGCCAGTGCCCTCCCCCGCACCGATGCGGCCCTGCGCCGCTTCGTCGCTCAGACGGAAAACACCGTGCCATGGCCAACCCCTGGGCCAGGGCAAGAGCGACCATGCGCCGGCAGGTCTCCTGGCTCGCGGGTCAACGCAGCGATGCACGCCTTCCCGGACTTGCGTCCAGTGGCCGGTCCATGGACCGAAGTGCATCGCGCTCACCGCTTACAGTTGCAGGGACAGCCGCGGAATAGGACGGTTTCCCGCCCGCACCGCATTCCCGTTTTCAGCCCTTTGGGGGCACCGGCGCGATCTTCTTTGCGCGCGAGGGTTTGTCCCCGCCCGCGCCGCGCGCCATAAGGGAAAGCGAGGACAATGCCAAGCGGCATGAGGAGGGACGGAATGCGATTGCTGGGCGCGGTTCTGGCCGGGGGACGATCCAGCCGCTTCGGCAGCGACAAGGCCTTGGCGATGCTCGATGGGCGGACATTGCTGGATCATGCGGCGGGGGCGCTGGGCGCGCATGTCGAGACGGTCGTGATTTGCGGACGGCGGGTTCCGGGAATGATCGGACTGGCGGACCGGCCGGCGGCGGACATGGGGCCGTTAGGGGGGCTGAACGCCGCGCTGCATCATGCGGCGGCGCAGGGTTATGACGCGGTGCTGACGACGGGGTGCGACGTTCCGGTCTATCCGGACGGGTTGGCGCAGGCCTTGATCGGGGACGGCGCGGCGATCCTGAAGGGGCAGCAACTGGCGGGATTCTGGCCCGCTTCATTGGCGGGAGAGCTGGATGCGCATCTGGCCGAGGAGAATAGCCGGTCGATTTACGGCTGGCTGGAGCGGGCCGGGGCGCGGATCGTGGAGCGGCCGGAGTTCGTGCTGCCCAATATCAACCGGCCGGAGGATCTGGAAAGCTTCACTCTTCCCCGATTGGGCTGAGCCTGTCGAAGGGTTCGGCTTCTCTTGAGGAGAAGAAAAGGGCTTCGACAGGCTCAGCCCGAACGGAGGAGATATACGTCATACCGTGATAGAGGCGCTTGCGGCTATGTCGGCGGGGAGATTTGTCCCCGCCACCGCTTCTCCGATCAGCAGCAGGGTAGGGTCTTCATCGCTGATCGTCGCCACCAGGAAGGCCAGCGCCGACAGCTTGCCCCGGATCAGCCGTTCATTGGGAAGCGAGACATTGACCGCCACCATCACCGGCGTCTCCGGATCGCGCCCGGCGGCGATCAGCGAGCGGCTGATTTCTCCGGCAGCGGCGCGGCCCATATAGATGCCCAGCGTGCCGCCCGGCCGGGCGAGTGCTTCCCAGTCGAGCTTCAGCGGCTCGCCCGCCTTCAGATGCGCCGTCACCAGCGTCAATCCCCGCGCCACGCCGCGCAGGGTGAGCGAGGCATGGCCGTTCGCCGCCGCCGCGCTGGCGGTGGTGATGCCGGGGCAGATGCGCACGGCGACGCCCGCCTCCGCCAGATGCTCCATCTCCTCCGCCGAGCGGCCGAAGACCGACGGGTCGCCGCCCTTCAGGCGGACGACGCGCTTGCCCGCCTTCGCCGCCGCCAGCAGCAGGTCGTTGATGCTTTCCTGCGCCTTGCTGTGGCGGCCGGAGCGTTTGCCGACGCTGACCCGCTCGACGCCCTGCGGGATCAGGTCCAGCACCCCCGGCCCCACCAGCGCGTCGTGGAAGACGATCTCCGCCGCCGCGATCAGCTTTTCGGCCTTGCGGGTCAGCAGGTCCGGATCGCCGGGGCCTGCGCCCACCAGCCAGACCTCGCCGGGGGCGATAGGCTCATTCGGCTGCATGAAGCGTCTCCTGCGATGTCTGGGTGAGGATGTTGGCGAGCGCGGGGCGGCACGATCCGCAATTGGTCCCCGCCCCCAGCGCCTTGCCAATGGCGGCGACGTCGACCAGATCCTGCTCGCGGATGGCAGCGACGATCTGGTTCAACCCGATGTCGAAGCAGACGCAGACGGTCGCGCCCTTTTCCGGCTGGCTGCCCGGTCCCCGCGCCGCGAGGACGGAACCGCCGACTCCCTCTGCCTGCAACTGGCCGACCAGCCAGTCGCGCGAGGGCAGCAGGCCGGTGCGCGTCACGAACAACACGCCATTCAGCCTGCCCTCGCCGATGGTCGCCACGCGGCGCGTTCCGCGGGAGGCGTCCATGGCCTCGACCCGGTCGCCCTTCGGAAGGAAGGCGTCGAGGCGGGCCGGATCGCCATTGCCGGCGATCTCGTACAGCGCGCCGCCCGGAACGGTGATCCGGGTGGACCAGAGGCAGGGCAGCTTCACCGGCTCATCGCCGCGCAGGATGAGGAAACCGCTCCACTCGGTCGCGACCTTCTCGACGCTGGCCGGGGTGGATTTGAAGCCGGGCTGGCCCGAATGCGGATCGACCAGCGGACGGGGGAGCAGGCCGGTGCGGCCGCCGCTCGACATCCGGTCGGTCCAGTGGATCGGCGTGAAGATCTCGCCGGGGCGCTGGCCTTCGCTCAGGCTGACGCGGAAGATGCTGTTGCCCTGCGCCGTCTGGACGCGGGCGAGATCGCGGTCGACGATGCCCAGCGCCTCGGCGTCCTTGGGATGGATTTCGACCTGCGGCTCCTCGCGATGGCGCGCGAGTTTCGGGGACAGGCCGGTGCGGCTCATCGTGTGCCACTGGTCGCGGTAACGCCCGGTGTTGAGCGTCATCGGCCAATCCCGCAGCGGCTCCTGAACCTCCATCTGCCTGGTCAGGACCAATCGCGCCCGGCCGTCCGGCGTCGGGAAGCGGCCGTCGGCGAAGGGCGTGCCGCCCCAGCGGAACGGCTCCATGGCGTCATAGGCGTCGTTACCGATGGTCGCATGGGAGCGCAGGTTGAGCAGCCGCTCTCCGTCATTCCGATAGGCGGTCAGGCGCGCATGTTCGCGCCAGATGTCCGCAGGCCGGTCATAGGCGAAGGCGCTGCGCCATCCCATGCGGCGGGCGACTTCCTTGACGATCCACCAGTCGGGCTTCGCCTCTCCCGGCAGCGGCAGGAAGGGTCGCTGGCGGCTGATCGTGCGGTCCGAATTGGTGACGGTGCCGTCCTTTTCCCCCCATCCGGCGGCGGGCAGGCGGACATGGGCATGCGTGCTGCTGTCGGTTTCGGCCATGATGTCCGACACGACGAGGAAGGGGATCGCCTCCAGCGCTTCGCGCACGCGGCCCGCGTCGGGCATGGAGACGGCGGGGTTTGTCGCCATGATCCAGAGGGCCTTGATCCGGCCTTCGTTGATGGCGCGGAACAGGTCGACGGCTTTCAGGCCCGGCTTGGTCGCCATGGCGGGGGCGGCCCAGAAGCGGCCCACCCGCTCCACATTTTCCGGCGCGAAATCCATATGGGCGGCAAGGCTGGAGGCAAGGCCGCCGACTTCGCGGCCGCCCATGGCGTTGGGCTGGCCGGTGATCGAGAAGGGCGCGGCGCCCGGCTTGCCGATGCGGCCGGTGGCGAGGTGGACGTTGATGATCGCGTTCACCTGGTCGGTGCCGCGGATCGACTGGTTGATGCCCTGGCTGAACAGCGTGACGGTGCGCGGCGTGGCGGCGAACAGCTTGTAGAATTGTTCCAGCAGCGCGGGCGCGACGTCGCAGGTCTTCGCCGTCGTCCAGAGGTCATGCCCGTCGCGGACATGCTCCCAGAAATCTTCGGGCGCGCTGACATGATCGGCGAGGAAGGCGGGGTCGGTGGCGCCCTCCGCCGCTACCCAAGCAAGCAGGCCGTTCATCAGGGCGACGTCGGTGCCGGGCTTCACCGGCAGGTGCAGGTCCGCGCCTTCGCAGCTTTCGGTGCGGCGCGGATCGATGACGACCAGCTTCGTCCCGCGCGCGGCGCGGGCCGCCTGGATGCGCTGGTAGACGATCGGGTGGCACCATGCGGTATTGGAGCCGACCAGCACGATCAGGTCCGCTTCGTCCAGATCGTCATAGCTGGCGGGCACCACATCCTCGCCGAAGGCGCGATTGTGCCCGGCGACCGCGCTCGACATGCAGAGGCGGCTGTTGGTGTCGATGTTCGCCGAGCCGATAAAGCCCTTCATCAGCTTGTTGGCGACATAATAATCCTCGGTCATGAGCTGGCCGGAGACGTAGAAGGCCACGCTGTCGGGACCGTGGCGGTCGATGGTTTCGCGGAATTTCCGCGCTACCAGGTCCAGCGCCTTGTCCCAGCTTGCGCGCCTGTTGCCGATCATCGGGTGCAGCAGGCGGCCGGTCAGGCCCACCGTCTCGCCCAGATGCGTGCCCTTGGAGCAGAGGCGGCCGGCATTGGCGGGATGCGCCTCATCGCCCTTGATCGTGACCGAGCGGTTGCCGGTCGGCGTGGCCGAAATGCCGCAGCCGACGCCGCAATAGGCGCAGGTGGTGCGGACACTTGTCATAGCCCCTCCCTTTCAAGGGAGGGGTTGGGGTGGG
>NZ_ATDO01000090.1:0-9140 GCF_000445085.1 Sphingobium sp. HDIP04
CCCGGCCCCTCCCTTGAAAGGGAGGGGAGAAAGGAGGCGTGCGTTCATGCAGCCGCCTTGAGCGAGGCCGGGCGGGCGATGAGGATGCGGCCGCCCTCCTGCTTGACCGCGACGGTCGGGGTGCAGCCCTCGTCATTGCCCTGCGCTTCACCCGTCTTGAGCGCGATGTTCCAGTTGTGCAGCGGGCAGGCGACGCTGTGGCCGTGGACGATGCCCTGGCTCAGCGGGCCTTTCTTGTGCGGGCATTCGTTGACCAGCGCGAAGACATGGTCGTCGCCGGTGCGGAAGACGGCGATTTCCTTCTGTCCGGCAATCCGCACCGTGCGGGCGCCGCGCTGG
Organism: Sphingobium sp. HDIP04; assembly: GCF_000445085.1. Classification (NCBI taxonomy): domain Bacteria; kingdom Pseudomonadati; phylum Pseudomonadota; class Alphaproteobacteria; order Sphingomonadales; family Sphingobiaceae; genus Sphingobium; species Sphingobium sp. HDIP04. The sequence goes on from NZ_ATDO01000090.1 coordinate 340, forward strand.
GGAATGTCGGCCAGCGTTCCGATGTCGATCCAGTCGGTCATGTGGTTCACTCCGCGGCGATGGCGCCAAAGGGCATTGGGGGTTCGAGGTGCTGGTGCAGTTCGCTGTCCGCACCGGCCGCGCGCTGCGCCCAGGGGTCTTCCTGGGAGAAGCTCTGCGAATAGAGGAAGCGGCTGCGCAGCGCCTCGCGGCCCGCTTCGTCCTCGACGATCCGCCGCTTCACATAATCGACGCCGACGCGCTCGATCCAGGGCGCGGTGCGCTCCAGATAGCGGGCTTCCTCGCGGTAGAGCTGGATGAAGGCGGCGCAATAATCCAGCGCCTCCTGCTCGGTCGAGACCTTGCACAGCAGGTCGGTGGCGCGGACATGGATGCCGCCATTGCCGCCGACATGCAGTTCATAGCCCGAATCCACGCAGACCACGCCGAAATCCTTGATCGTCGCTTCCGCGCAGTTGCGGGGGCAGCCCGACGCCGCGATCTTGAACTTGTGGGGCATCCACGATCCCCAGGTCATCCGCTCTATCTTGACGCCGAGGCCGGTCGAATCCTGCGTGCCGAAGCGGCACCATTCGGACCCGACGCAAGTCTTCACCGTGCGCAGCGACTTGCCATAGGCATGGCCCGACACCATGCCCGCAGCGTTGAGGTCCGCCCAGACGGCGGGCAGGTCTTCCTTCCTGATGCCGAAGATGTCGAGGCGCTGGCCGCCCGTCACCTTCACCATCGGGGCGTTATATTTCTCGACCACATCGGCGATGGCGCGCAGTTCGCGCGGGTTGGTGAGGCCGCCCCACATGCGCGGCACCACCGAATAGGTGCCGTCCTTCTGGATGTTGGCGTGCATGCGCTCATTGACGAAGCGGCTCTGCTGGTCGTCCTGATATTCGCCGGGCAGCGCGCAGAGCAGATAATAGTTGAGCGCGGGGCGGCAGGAGGAGCAACCGTCCGGCGTCGACCAGTGCAGCAACTGCATCACCTCCGGGATGGAGCGCATATTCTGCGCCACGATCTCCCGACGGACATCGTCATGGGTGAAGCTGGTGCATTTGCATAGGGTCTTGGGGCCGGACTGGACGTCCTCGCCCAGCACGACGCTCAGCAGGTTTTCGACAAGGCCGGTGCAGCTTCCGCAGCTTGCCGACGCCTTGCAGGTGGCGCGCACCGCGTCCAGGCTGCACGCGCCCTTTTCGATGCAGGCGACGACCTGGCCCTTGGCTACGCCGTTGCAGCCGCAAATCTCGGCATCGTCCGAGAGCGCCGCAACGGCCGCCTTAGGGTCCAGCGCGCCCCCTCCGGAGGCGAAAGCCTGGCCGAAGATCAGCAGGTCGCGGATTTCGCTGACATCCTCCTCGCGCTTCAGCAGGTCGAAATACCAGCCGCCATCCGCCGTGTCGCCATAGAGCACGGCGCCCACGATCCTGTCGTCCTTGACGACGACGCGCTTGTAGACGCCGCGGGAGGCGTCGCGCAGGACGATGTCCTCGCACCCCTCGCCGCCCGAAAAATCGCCGGCGGAGAAGACGTCCAGACCCGCGACCTTGAGCTTGGTGGAGGTGACCGACCCCCTGTAGCCGCTATGCCGGTCGGTCAGCCCGTCCGCCAGGCTGCGGCACATGTCCCACAGCGGCGCGACCAGGCCATAGACATTGCCGTCATGCTCGACGCATTCACCGACCGCCAGCACGTCCGGGTCGCTGGTCACCATATGATCGTCGACCTTGATGCCGCGATTGACCTCCAACCCGGCTTCGCGGGCGAGAGCGGTCGAGGGGCGGATGCCGACCGCCATGACGACAAGGCTGGCCGGGATTTCGCGGCCGTCCTTCAGGCGGACGCCCTCGACCTTGCCGTCGCCATAGATGGCTTCGGTGTTGGCGCCGGTCAGGATGGTCTGGCCGCGCCCTTCCAGCGCCGACTTCAACAGCCAGCCCGCCGCCTCGTCGAGCTGCCGCTCCATCAGCGTGTCCATGAGGTGGATGACCGTGACCTTCATGCCGCGCAGGGTGAGGCCATGCGCGGCCTCCAGCCCCAGCAGGCCGCCGCCGATCACGACTGCGTGGCCGCCCCCCAAAGCCTTGCCGGCTTCGGCGGCGGCCAGCATGGTGTCGACATCCTTCATGTCGCGGAAGCTGATCACGCCGGGCAGATCCTTCCCCGGAACCGGGATGATGAAGGGATCGGAACCCGTCGCGATCAGCAGCTTGTCATAGCCGACGGTGCGACCCGATTGGCTCGTGACGGTCTTGGCTGCGCGGTCGATGGCCGTCACGGGGTCGCCCGCGATCAGTTCGATACCATTGTCTTTGTACCAGTCGCGGCCGTTGATGATGATGTCGTCGAAGCTCTTTTCCCCGGCCAGGACCGGGGAGAGCATGATGCGGTTATAGTTCACATAGGGTTCCGCGCCGAAGATGGTGACGCGATAGCGGTCCTTGTCCCGCGCCAGCAGTTCCTCGACGGCGCGGCAGCCGGCCATGCCGTTGCCCACGACCACCAGATGTTCCCGAACATCTTGGGACGGCGCGAAGCGTTGTTCTTCGCTGGCCGTTTCCGGTCCGTTGTTCTGAAAATCCATCCCTCGACTCCAGAAAAGAAAAAGGCCGCCATCCGGACCCTCGGTCTTTGAAACCGGAGGGTCTGGATGGCGGCCTTGCCATCATAAGCGCCTTGATCGTCCGTCCCTGGACCATCGCGGCTATGGAAGAAGGACAACCCTGTCCTTTGCATTGCAGCATAGGCTTTTGGCGATTCGCGTCAAGCGATTCCTCGCAGAACGATGTATTTTCGTTTCGCCGACCATGCGCCCTATCGCAGGCGCGAAAAGGGCGGCGGCCTGCGCGGGCCGCCGCCTCCCTCTCCTTGACCGATCAGATGCGCGCCGCGCTGGTCCAGGTGGCGCGCCAGCGGGCGCGGACCAGCGAGATGCCGAGAAACGCGACCAGCGCCAGGCCCGCGAAGATCAGGAAGCCGGGCGCGAAGCTGCCGGTGAACTGCTTGGCGATGCCCAGCGACGAGGCGAGATAGAAGCCGCCAATGCCGCCCGCCATGCCGACCAGGCCGGTCATGACGCCGATTTCCGCCTGGAACCGCTGGGGCACGAGTTGGAAGACCGCGCCGTTGCCGACGCCCAGCGCCAGCATCGCCGCGACGAACAGGCCAAGGGCGGAAAACAGCGTCGGTGCATAGGCGACGCCCGCCAGGGCCAGGGCGGCGGCGACATAGACCATCATCAGCGCCTTGACGCCGCCGATCCGGTCCGCCAGCGCCCCGCCCATCGGGCGCACCAGCGACCCGGCGAAGACGCAGCCCGCCGTGCAATAGCCCGCGACCACCGGGGTCAGGCCGAACTGGTCGGTGAAATAGATGGGCAGCGAGGCGGCAAGCCCCACGAAGCCGCCGAAGGTCACCGAATAAAAGCCCATCAGCCACCAGGCGTCGGCGCTTTTCAGCGGGTGGAAATAATCGACCAGCTTCTTGGGCGCGGGCGCGTCCGGCGCGTTCTTCGCCATGATCATGTACAGGATGAAGACGATGGTCAGCGGAATGCAGGCCAGGCCCAGCACCGCGTTCCAGCCGAACAGCTTGGCCAGCATCGGCGCGAACAGCGACGCCAGCACCGTGCCCGAATTGCCCATGCCGGCGAGGCCCATGGCCTTGCCCTGATGTTCGGCGGGATACCAGCGGCTGGCGAGCGGCAGCGCGATCGCGAAGCTGGCCCCCGCAAAGCCCAGGATGACGCCCAGCGCCAACGTGCCCGCGAAGCTGTCGACGCCCATGGACCAGGCGGTGAAGAGGCCAAGGATGACGATCGCCTGGCTGATCGCGCCCGCCTGCTTGCAGCCGATCCGGTCGACCAGCAGGCCGTTGACGACACGCAGCACGGCGCCCGCCAGCGTGGGAACGGCGACCATCAGGCCCTTTTCCGCCGGAGTCAGGCCCAGCGTCTTGGAGATGGAGGGCGCCAGCGGCCCCAGCAGCACCCACACCATGAAAGCTAGGTCGAAATAGAGGAAGGCGGCGACAAGAGTGGGCGTGTGCCCGGCCTTCCAGAAACTGGTCTGGCCGGTCCGTCCGAGGCCTTCCGGCCCTTCGCCCTCTTCATCGGGGCGATCCCAATAAGCTGTTGCCATGATGACGTCCCTCAATCTTTGTGAAATGGACATGAAAAAAGCCGCCTCCGGACCTCGCTTCTCGCGAAATCCGGCCAGCGGCTTTGCTGTGAAATCGGAGGGAGAGCGCGGTCCCGACCTTGGGAAGGGCTCATCCCGGAAAAACGCGCTTCGTCGCGCGACTCCGATATTATCTCGCGATTCGATCTATGTTGCAAGGCACAAAATTTCGGGAAGCAGAGGGGAGTTACGCCGCAGGTCGGAAAATGGCCAATAGCTGCCACTAAATCCTCCCTATGCGAAGCATGGGGAGGGGGACCATGCGAAGCATGGTGGAGGGGAAATGGCGTGACCTGCGTATCTTCCCCTCCACCACGCTTCGCGCGGTCCCCCTCCCCATCTCTCGATGGGGAGGAATAGGATATGTCCGCGCCCCACCCTTAAAAGCTCGCCAGGAAATCCTCTATCCGTTCCGGATCGAACACCCGCCCGTCGAAGAAACTGTCCGGTCCCAGCGTCAGTTCGCCCCGCTTCGATCCGACCGCCAGCGGGGACGCCACCGCCCCTTCCACCTTCATGCTGGCCCCCGGCATCGCCACGTCGCTGTCGGCCAGCGCCCGGCGGAAGATGTCGGGGCGGAAGACTGAGGCGGCCTTGGCGGCGTTTTCCGCGCTATGGTCCACCATCTTCCAGCGGACGAGCTGCGAATAGATCCACAGCGCCTGGCTGCGCCACGGAAAGGGCGTCGCCTCCCGCGAGAAGAGCATGAAATCGGGCATGGAGAGCGGCGCCATGTCCACCCGCGGGACGATCCTGCCCGACAGGGCGCGCAGGATCAGGTCGGCGGGCTGGTCCACATAATGCGGCTGCGACAGGAGATGCGCCAGCGCCTCATGATGGTCCGGATCGTCGCACCAGGCGCCCGCCCTTACCAACGCCCGCAGCAGCCGGTCGACGCTGTCGGGATTCTCCTCCAGCCAGGGGGTGCGGAAGGCCAGCACCTTTTCAACCCCGCGCCGCCAGATGCGCTCGCCAATGGCGACCCCCTCCGCCAGGCCCGCGTCCACCGCCGCGCTGCCCCAGGGTTCGCCCGCGATGAAGCCGTCGATCTCCCCGGCGCGGACCGCCTCCACCGTCAGCGAGGGCGGCAGCACGCGCAGGATGACGTCGCGATCCGGGTCCACCCCCGCGCTCGCCAGCCAGTAGCGCAGCATGACGGCGTGGCTGGAATAGCGATGGACGACGCCGATCACCGGCTTGCGTTTCCACAGGCCAATGGCGGTCGCGAAGTCGTGCGCGGTGCCCAGCGGATCGTCCAGCCGCGCCGCCACGTCCGGGTCCAGCGCCTGGGCGAATTCGCTCGCCATCACCAGCATGTTGCCGTTGACGTTGAGCTTGTACGGGGCGGAAAGCGGCGCGGCCTGCTGGCTCAATCCCAGCGTCACCGCGACGGCCAGCGGCGCCAGCATATGCGCCGCCTGCACCTGGCCGAACACCAGCCGGTCGCGCAACGTCGCCCAACTGGTCGTGCGGACGAGGTCGAGATGCAGCCCCTCCTCCTCCGCGAAGCCCCTTTCCCGCGCCACGGCCAGCACGGCGGCATCGGTCAGCGGCAGGAAGGCGATGCGCAGGTCGGTCGTCATCACCATCACATCCCTCCCAACAGGTCGCTGGCCGTGATGAGGGCCTGGGCGACGTCCACGATCTTCTTCCCTTGATTCATCGCGCTCGACCGCAGCAGCGCATAGGCCTCCGGCTCGCCAAGGCCGCGCTGGCTCATCAGGATGGATTTGGCGCGGTCGATGATCTTGCGGTCGGACAGCGCCGTGCGCGCCTCGTCCAACTCGCTCTGGAGCCGGGCGAAGGCGTTGAAGCGGCGCACCGCCAGTTCCAGCACCGGCTTCACCCGTTCCTTGCGCAGCCCGTCCACGACATAGGCGGAGACGCCTGCGTCGATGGCCGCGCCGATCATGCTTTCGTCCGACTGGTCCACGAACATGGCGATGGGCCGGGCCAGGGCGCGGCTGACCGTCAGCATCTCCTCCAGCGTGTCGCGGCTGGGGCTGCCCAGGTCCATCAGCACCACGTCGGGCGCCATGCGCTCCAGCCGCGCGACGAAGCCGCCGCGCGGGGGGACGATGTGAATATCGTCATAGCCCGCTTCGCGCAGCCCTTCCTCCAGGACGGTCGCGCGCAGGCCGCTGTCGTCGATGATGACGATTCGCATGAGACCCCAAGCCTTTTTTGCCACTCAGTGACCGCGATGTCGCGCCGCGTCAATCGGGCGCGGCAGAGGGGAGACGCCGACGGCGGCGCGCCGCCCTGTTCCCGCCCCTCCGGCGGAGGATGCCGCCATGGACAAGTCGCTGATCGCAAAGCCCGATCACGCCGCTTCCGGGGACAGGGGGCCGTCCCTGCCCTCCGCCCTCCGTTCAGTGCGCCGAGGACGTATCGACCTTCGCCATGGGGCGCGGCGCCAGCCACACCAGGGCGGCCGCCGCGAACATGACCAGCGCGGCGATGAAGAAGACGTGGTTCATCGACACCACCATCGCCTGCGCGTCGACCAGGTTCGCCACCATCTGCCGCGCCTGTTCCTGCGTGAAGCCGCGGCTCGTCAGGTCGGCCAGGGTCGCGTCCGGATGGAGCGTGCCGACCATCTCGTTGCGCGACACGCGCTGCCCGTCGCCCCAGCCGGTCAGCACGATGGAGGTGGAAATGGCGATGGCGAGCGTGCGCAGGAAATTCTGCATGCCAGCGGCAGAGGCGGTTTCCTCCGGCCGGACAGATCCCAGGGTCAGCGTCGTCAGCGGGATCATGAACAGCGGCATGCCGAAACCCTGGACGAGTTGCGGCAGCGCGACCGTCCAGAAATCCGCGTCGGTCGTCCAGTGCGCCCGCCACAGCGTCACGGCGCCGATCCAGAGCACGCCGCTGGAAATCATCAGGCGCACGTCCAGCTTTCCGACGACGCGGCCGACGATCGGCGCGATGACCATGGCGGACATGCCGACGAAGGATGCCGCCAGGCCTGCCCAGGTGGCGGTATAGCCCATCGAGATCTGCAACCATTGGGGAATGATCACGATGCCCGCGAAATAGGCGCCGAAGCACAGCGCCAGGGTGAACACGCCCGATGTGAAGCCGATGTGGCGGAACACGCGCAGGTCGACGATCGGATGTTCCTCGGTCAGTTCCCAGATCAGGAAGATGCAGAAGCCGATCCCCGCCATCAGCGCCAGCGCGACGATCACCGGATCGCCGAACCAGTCATGGTCCCGCCCGATGTCCAGCATGATCTGGAGGGAGCCGATCCAGAAGACCAGCAGGGCGAGGCCGATATAGTCGATGGGCAGCTTCACCCGCTCGGTTTCCACCGGGCGCAGCAGCGTCAGCGCGGAAAAGATGCACAGGGCGGCGATGGGCAGGTTGATGAAGAAGATCCAGTGCCAGCTCCAATTGTCGCTGATATATCCCCCGACGATCGGGCCCAGGGCCGGGCCCAGCATGGTCGTCATCGCCCACAGCCCCATCACGCGCCCGCGCTGCTGCGGGGGGAAGATGCGCATCAGCAGGGTCTGCGACATCGGCATCAGCGGCCCTCCGCAAAGGCCCTGGCCGATGCGGCAGGCGACGATCATGCCCAGCGTCATGGACAGGCCGCACAGCAGCGAGAAAAGGCCAAAGCCCAGCATGCTCATGGTGAACAGCCTGACCGCGCCGAAACGCTGCGCCAGCCATCCGGTCAGCGGCACGCAGATCGCCTCCGCCACGGCGTAGCTGGTGATGATCCAGGTGCCCTGATCGGGCGAAATGCCCAGATTGCCCGCGATGTGCGGCACCGAGACGTTGGCGATGGTCAGGTCGAGCACGACCATGAAATTGCTGAGCGCCAGCGTCATCCCCGCCAGCAGGCGATGACGGGGCGACAGGAGCGTGAACGTCTCGGTCGGGCGGCTCACCGGCGGGCTTCCTTATTCGCCGGAAAGGTCGATTTCGGCTTCCATGGAAAGCCCGATGCGCAACGGATGCTCGGCCAGTTCGCGCGGGTCGAGCGCGATGCGCACGGGCAGGCGCTGCACCACCTTGATCCAGTTGCCGGTGGCGTTCTGTGCGGGGATCAGCGCCATCGACGCGCCCGTGCCGCCGGAAAAGCCGACCACTTTGCCATGATAGACGACGCCGCCGCCGTAAAGGTCCGACGTGACCGTCGCCGGCATGCCGATCTTGACCCGGCGGAGCTGGCGTTCCTTGAAATTGGCGTCGACATAGACCCTGGCGAGCGGCACGATGGTCATGATCGGGCTGCCCTGCGCGACGCGCTGGCCGACCTGCACCGACCGCCGGGTCACGACGCCGTCGATCGGGGCGCGGATGACGGAGCGGTCGAGGTCGAGCCGGGCATTTTCCAGCTTCGCCTTGGCGGCCAGCACGGCGGGGTCGGTGTCGATGGTGGACCCGCGCACCAGCGCGTCATTGGCGGCAAGCTGCCCGCTGGCCGCGCCCCGCGTCGCTTCAGCCGTCGCCACCCCGGCCTTCGCCAGGTCGAGCGCCGCCTGCGCCGCGGCATAGGCCTTGCGCGCGCTGGTCAGTTCCTCACCGGAGACGGCGCCGTTGGGGGCCAGCGCCTCGCGCCGCCGCAGGTCGATGCGCGCCTTTTCGAAATCGGCCTGCGCCGTCGCGAGCTGG
>NZ_ATDO01000091.1:0-905 GCF_000445085.1 Sphingobium sp. HDIP04
TAAGGCCTGTGGACATTCAGGATTCCCACGCTGCCTGATTTCTGATTCAGGATTCCCAAGGGGAGTTCTGAATGGACGAGCAGCGATTTGTGGTGACGGATGGGATATGGGCGCGCGTTGAACCCCACCTTCCCGGCAAGAAGAGCGATAGCGGTGTGACGGGTAAGGACAATCGCATGTTTTTAGAGGCGGTTCTCTGGCGTGTGCGCACCGGTCTTCCATGGCGGGATCTGCCGCCGGAATTCGGCAATTGGAACAGCGTGTTCCGGCGCTTCCGACGATGGGCGAAGGGTGGTGTTTTCGAACGTCTTTTCAGAGAGATCCGCGGCGAGCCGGATTTTGAATACGCGCTGATCGACGGTACTATCGTTCAGGCTCACCAGAAGGCGAGCGGCGCAAGGGGGGGACTCACGCTCAGGCCATCGGGCGCTCGCGCGGCGGACTGACCACCAAGATCGTGGCGCTGGTCGATGCGCTTGGAAACCTGTTCAACCTTGTTCTCCTGCCGGGTCAGGCTCATGACCTGAAAGGCGTCGCACCGCTGATCGAGGACGTAGCATTCGATGCGCTTCTGGCCGACAAGGCCTTCGATGCTGACTGGCTGCTTGCCGAGTTGGATGTGCGCGGCGCGAGCGCAGTCATTCCGCCCAAAGCGAACCGCAAGATCAAGCGCAATTACGACCGGCATGCCTATAAGTGGCGACACCTGGTCGAGAACTTCTTCGCGAAGATCAAGGAGTTCCGAGCCATCGCTACGCGCTACGAGAAAACTGCCTGCAGTTACACCGCCAACTGGCACCTCGTCGCGACAATCCTCGCCGCGAAGTGAATGTCCACAGGCCTTAATAAACCCCCTAAGTAAACACGAAACATGACTAATTTTCGCGACCCTAGCGGGGGGGGGG
>NZ_ATDO01000092.1:0-5376 GCF_000445085.1 Sphingobium sp. HDIP04
AACTGCTAAACTAAAAAATACAAGAAATATTTTGAGGTCAACTGAGTTTTTTCTAATATGTTGCGAAACCGCAACAATTTTCTCAATGGATTCATCACTATCCGCTAGGGCTGTCGCCCTGGCGGCCGAACAGGCGCGACCAGAAGCCGGGGCGGGAGCTGGGCTGCGAGACAGCGCGCTGATCGGTGAGGGCGAGCCGTTGGGCTTGCTCCCGCCAAGCGTTCCGTTCTTCACGCAGTTCGGCAACCTGCTCCCGCAACAGCCTGTTTTCAGCCTGTAAACCGGGGGTGTCACTGCCTGTTATGTTAGGCTGTAAAGGTTGCTGCACCCCATTTACAGGGGGCCAGACACGAAATAGCTCGACAGGTTCAATGCGCCATTCGCCGTTATCGGATTTTTCGGCGGAAACCCGGCCTGTCTTGATCGCCTTCATGAGCGTTTGGCGGGTGACACCGACCTTTTCGGATGCTTCTCTTAGGGTGATACCCATGATGTCACTCGCTGTTAAGTCGGCCTGTATAGTATCTATATATCGGTTGCATCGTCAGGGGGAGAGGCATCGGGCGCGCGGAGCCTGTTTCCTAGGCCGATGACGAGCTGGGATAGTTCCTCTTGCATCGCCGGATCGAGGTTCTGCTGTTCGGTGGCGGGCAGATCAGGCTCAATTCCATCTAGGAACGGTTGCGAAGGAGGGGGAAGTCCGTCGCCGTGCGGTAGCTGACGCTCACCTATCGGGGGAAGGCGGCGTAGTGGTTCTTGCTTGCCCAAAGTATCGCGGTCCGGCTGTTCGCTGTCGGAGACGACGACAGTTGCAGAAAATAGGCTGTATCTTAGCCCTTCACGTGGTCCAGACCAAACAACTCTATCGTTCAACACATATGCGTTGACAGTGCCGTTTTCACCAATCCGCCTGACTTCAATCCAATTTCCAGAAACAAGTGCAGTTATTGCTGTCTTAATAGTTGTAATTGATCTAACCCCTAGCAATTCTGCTAATGTCTTGTGACTTACTACAACAGCATTATTATCTCCGACCCGAGCGGCAAGCAGATGTAGTAAGGCCCCAGCCTTGGGGTTTGATGCGCTTAAGCGCGCCCAAGCCTCATGCGATGCACGGTCAGTCTGGACCCATCGGCTAGGCTGAGGCTTGGTGGCGGGCAAGGTGCGCGTATCTGTCACAGGGGTGTGACTCCAGTGTCGAGAAATCGGACATAGATTGGCTAGGGGCAGTCAATCTATGTCCGATTATCGCCAGAAAATTATCAAAAATCAACGTCAATTATCGACAATAAATTGGTGAAAATCGACAGACCCTAGCCAATCAGCTACTGGCTACCCCTAGCCAATCAGCTACTGGCTACCCCCCCCCGCCAACACATTGAAATTACGCAATAAAAAATCTCGCCCTTCTATATGATCTAAAGGGGGTGCAAGCGCGGACCTAAGCGCTGGCGAAGCAGCCCCTTTAGATAGGAACAAAAAGTGAACAATGAGCGCCGCTAATCGCGGCGCGCGTTATGGGTTGGAGACGCCCAGCTCATACGGTCGCATATTCCCGCAAAGGGCAGTTCCTACGGCAAAGTTCCTACGGGCTATCAGGGGGTGTAGGAGGCGATTTCCGGCCCGTAGGACGCAGGGAGGCGCTTGGGGGTGGCTTTTGTGCCATCCAAAGGCTCGGCGGCGCCCCTGCGGGACGCCAGAGGCAAATCGGAGTGAAGGAACTTGCGGGGGAGCAGTCAAAGAGGTATCATGTAACTTAGCATGATACCTATGGAGATTCACATGGCCGCGATCAAGCAAAGGGCTGACAAGGTAGATCGGCACCGCCAGCGGATGCGTGCGGCGGGGTTTCGGCCCGTCCAATTCTGGGTTCCCGACACGCGCGGGGCTGACTTCGCGGAGCGTGTGCGCCAGCAATGCTTGAAGTTGAAGGGCGACCCGGCGGAGCTGGACGCGCTGCGGTTTGTCGAGGAAGCGGCGGCGCAGGTCGAGGGCTGGCAGTGAAGCGAGGCGATATTGTCGCGGTTTCGTTGCAAGGTGACTACGGCAAGCCTCGCCCGGCCCTCATTGTGCAGTCGAATCTTTTGGCCGAGCTGGAAAGCCTCGTGATCTGCCCGATCACCAGCGCCGTGCGCGACGCTGCCTTTCGCATCACCGTCGAGCCGGACAACGCCAATGGGTTGCGTGTGCTCTCGCAGGTGATGGTGGACAAGCTCTCGACCCTGCCCCGCTCGAAAATCAGCAAGCCTTTCGGGCGGCTTGACGATGAGCGGATGAAGGCCGTGGACCGCGCCTTGCTCCTTGTCGTCGGGCTGATTTGAAGGGCGTCGGTCATTCCCTTGCCTGCAACGGCACCCAGTCGCCTTTGCACTTGCCTGTTTTGGCGTCCCATCGTGCGGTGCAGCCGTATAGCCGCTGTTCAATCTTGGGTTCCTTCGCCCACTGGTAGGCGAGGGCCGCGGCGAAGATCAGGCCCAGCCCGATCAGGGCGGCCGAGAGCCATTCCTTCAGCCGGTCCCACCATATCCCGGCACTGACCCGCTGGAGCTGCCCCGCCACGCGCTGGAGATCATCGACCGCCGTTCCCATCCGTTGCCCCCATTCGAGGCGCTGGCGGGCGTCCTGCTCGATCCGCTGGACCAGCGCGGCCGACTGCTGCGCGATCCCATCGGCCCCGGCCTGCCGCATCGCATCGAGCAGGACGCGATAATCCGCGCCGGGATCGGCAGGGGGCGGGGCGTCGAACTCAGCGGGGTCTAACGGGTCAGGCATCGGCGGGGCCGCCCTTGAAGGTCCAGCCATCGAACGCCTTGCGATCCTGATCGCGGCTGATCCGGCCCATCAGGTCATTGAGGCGGGATTCCCATGCGGGGTCTTTCATCGCGGCATCGAGGAGCAGGCCGCCGAGGATGATCTTGCGGCGGGCGTCCTGTTTGCGGTTCAGGGTGGCGGCGCGCGCTTCCAATGCCTGCAACCGGGCCTTGGCCTGTTCGACCTTGCGGCGGGCGTTTTCGATAGCCTCTGGCGTCGGAGCGGCCATGCACAATCCTTTCGCTGAGTGATATTGATAGCACCGGACCCGACTGAACGAAAGAGAGGAAGGGCGCACTTATGCAAACTTGCGTTTGCGTGCGGGAGGGGATACCCCTCCACCCCAGCGGGCTATCGCCCGCGCCATGCTCCCGCATGGCAAGGTAGGGCGCGGCGATGGCGAGTTTCCATCTTGCGGTGAAGGCGATAGGCCGTTCCGCCGGTCGCAGCGCGACGGCGGCGGCAGCCTATCGTGCGGGCGTCGAAATCACGGACGAGCGCACCGGCCTCGTCCACGATTACACCCGCAAGCAGGGCGTCGAGCATAGCGAGCTGATGTTGCCGACCGACGCGCCGGAGTGGGCGGCCGACCGCGAGCGGCTATGGAACGCGGCCGAGCTGGCGGAGACGCGCAAGAACGCGACCGTGGCGCGGGAATATGAAATCGCGCTGCCCGTCGAGCTGTCGGCCGACGAGCGCCGGGAGCTGGCCTTGGGCCTCGCGCGGGAAATCAGCGAGCGGCATGGGGTGGCGGTGGACGTGTCGATCCATGCACCTGGTCGCGAGGGCGACCAGCGCAATCACCATGCCCACCTGTTGACGACGACGCGCCGCCTTGGCCCTGAGGGGCTGGGGGAAAAGACGCGCGAGCTGGACCAGAAGCAGAGCGGCGAGGTCGAGCGGTGGCGGGAACGATGGGCCGAGATGCAGAATCGGGCGCTGGAACTGGCGAACGTCCCCGACCGGGTGGACCATCGCAGTCACCAGCGGCAGGGGATCGAGCAGGAACCCACCGTGCATATGGGGCCGAGTGCGACGGCGATGGAGCGGCGGGCCGAGCAGGTGGCCGCGCGGGAAGGGCGGGCCTATGAGCCGGTGACGGCGGTAGGTCAGCACAACGCCGGCGTCGTCGAGCGGGCCGGCCTGCGCCAGTATATCGAGCGCGGGACGGAATGGCTGCGAGACATGGGGCAGCGGATCGCGGGCAGGCTGCACGATGTTGCGGCCAGCTTGAGCGGTGCGGTCGAGCGCGATCGGCGCGAGGCGGCCGAGGTGCAACTCGCCCGCGAAGCGCAGGAGCGTCTAGCCGCCGATCGCGCCCGTCAGGAAGCGCAGGAGCGCCAGCAGGTGCGGGAACGCGAGCGGGTGGCCGAGAAGTTCAATACCATCGCCGGGAAGCGCGAGGCGGGCGCGCATGGCTATGGCGACCATAACAGCGACTGGAAGGCGACCCCGGAAGCGCTCCGCAAGGCGGTGGACGCCTATAACGGGGCCAACCAGCACACCAAGGATCTTTATATCGAGCAGATCCAGCGTGAACCGAAAATGGCGCGCGCCGTGGGTCAGCTCATCGGTGAGCGGGAGCTGATCCTGCAACGCGACCGGGGCATGAGCTTGTGACGGCGATATACGATCCGATCATATATGATTCGGTCGCATATGATCGGATCGTATAGCCAAGAAAAAACCCTCCCGCAGAGCAGGAGGGTTTCTCACTTATCGCGATTTGAGAGGGTCGCGGATCAGAGCGTAAAGCGCAGACCGACCTGAAACAGCGAAGCCTTGGTTTTACCGAGGCGATATTCCACGTCCTCGTCCCCGAAGTTCAGCTTGCCGCTGCCGGTCTGACGATAGGTGTAATCGGCGGTCAGATCGATGCCCTTCGTCACCTTCACGGCTGCACCGGCGCGGAGCTGCCATGCGAAGCGAACCGAGCCGTCATCCTCGCCCAGCGCCTTGAGGTGTGAGCCGACCGCGCCGAGGCCCACGCCGACATAGGGCTTGAACGTGTTGCCGCCGAGCGGAATATCGTAGGTGACATTCGCCATCACGGCGAGCTGGCGCAGCTTAGCGACGGAGCCGTTGGTCGCGCTGATCGTGGTGCCGTTAATGTCAACGCCGTCCAAATCATCGACGCTGATAATGTCGAGTTCGCCAAGACCTTCGACAACATCGGAGAGGTCCTCGGCCGTGATCGCGGTGCCGTTCAGGCTCTTGAGCGTGATGCCCTTCACCTTGTTGCGCTGATAGGCCAGTTCGAGGCCGACGCGGACGCCGCCGAAATCATAGCCCAGCTCACCGCCAAAGGTTGCAGCGGACTTGGTGTTGAGCTTCGTGTCGAGGCGATTGTTCGGCTCGGACCATGTGTCGATGATGGCGAAATCGGGATTGTTGAGGTCAGCAACGCCGGTGCGAAGTTGGAAATACATACCCTTGTCGGCTTCATCCTGCGCGAAAGCAGGCGTAGCAAGAGCGGCAGACGCAAGAACGGCGCAAGTAATAATCTTCTTCATTAAGGCCTGTGGACATTCAGGATTCCCACGCTGCCTGATTTCTGATTCAGGA